>JADHUM010000011.1 GCA_016784545.1 Candidatus Neomarinimicrobiota bacterium | reverse complement strand
TCGGAAATTTGTCTTAAGCTTCCTTCAGATTCGCAGTCACCCACGACACCCTTGCTCTCGACTAGTGGTTGGAAACTACAATCCTCCACAGTGGACTTGCACCACCTAGTTATTAACCATGCACGGCACACTACCAAAAGAGGCCGCCTCAGGTTCTGAGACAGCCTCTTTTTATATCCATTGGGTTTGGAGCTTACCAGTTTTCGCCTAATAGCTCAAAGTACTCCTGTGGATGTAAACAGGCCGGGCAGGCTTTGGGTGCATCTTCCCCTTCATGGAGATAGCCACAGTTGATGCAACGCCAGACAACTTTGCCATTCCGTTTGAAAACACGACCCTCTTCAAGATTTTTAGCAAGATCTTTATAACGCTTTTCATGTTGTTTCTCAGCAATGGAAATGCTCTCAAAAGCAATAGCCACGGCTTTAAATCCCTCTTCACGAGCGATTTTTGCAAATTCTGGATACATGGTGGTCCACTCATACTCTTCACCTGCTGCTGCAGCCTGCAAGTTTTCAAGAGTGGTTCCGATTTTACCTGCAGGAAATGTCTCAGTGATTTCCAGATCACCACCTTCTAAAAATTTGAAGAAGCGTTTGGCATGTTCTTTCTCCTGGTTGGCGGTCTCTTCAAAAATTTGTGATATCTGAACCAGCCCTTCTTTTTTTGCAGCACTTGCAAAATAGGTATATCTATTTCTTGCCTGTGATTCACCGGCAAAGGCGATCAATAAATTTTTCTCGGTCTGTGTACCTTTGATACTAGTAGCCATTATATATCTCCTTTAATTGTTATGTCCTGAAGCATGCATAAAATCTGCCAAAGAGGATGATGCACCAAGTAAATATTGATCTCTAAATCTAGGCCCATACTATGCCGAATCCCATGTTTGAATAGAATCATTTTGTTCAGAATTAATTCAGACTAGATTCTGGACGATTCATGCTCTTGCCATGCTCTCTATGGATGCGTGGCTATAAATAAGGACTTCACCAAGAAGTCCACTCATTCTCTCAGCCGACAGACCTACGTCTTTTGTGGATATGGTCTCAGGCCGACACGGTTTTCTTGGAAATGAGGAAATCTGCTCCCGTATTTGGAAAGAGAAGATATGTTGGTAAAACAGATTTATCCGTCTCCGGTTCGCCGATGAATGCCTCAGGTCATCTATCCCCAGCCCAAGAAGAGGCAAAAATACTCCCTGATATCTGGCTTAAAGCGGCCATGCTTGGAAGTCTTTGGGCTTCAGTAGAAATAATTCTGGGTAGCTTTCTCCATAACCTGCACATCCCCTTTTCTGGGACTTTTCTGGCATCTGTTGGTTTGATTCTCATGATCAACGGCTACAAGTTGTGGCCAAAAAAGGGACTTTTCTGGCGTACTGCGCTTGTGACTGCCGCCATGAAGTCCATTTCTCCTTCTGCCATAATAATTGGACCCATGGTGGGCATCTTTATGGAGGGTGTCATCCTTGAAATATTGGTGCGATTTTTCAGGGGCAAATGGCCTGGCTTTGTCCTGGGGGGAGCACTGGCAGTTTCCTGGAGTCTTTTTCAGAAAATATTTGTGTTGCTCATGACTTACGGTCCTGATTTTGTGAAACTTTATGAACAACTCTATTTTATGGCCTCCAGAAGTTTTGGGTTTGAAGGTGACGCACCCTTTGATCTTGTCAAAGCAATCTTTGTAATCGATTTGACTTTTGGAGGACTTGTGGCGGGTCTTGCCTACAGGAAAATCCACACTCAGGGTACACTATCGTTTCCACAATCAAAATTTGATGCTGCTCCAAAGAAGGAAAATCTTCTGGTTGCGTCTGCTACCCAATCATATTCAATTCTTCTCTTTATTATAAATTTTATAGTCCTCATCCTGGGGCTTTCAACACTGGACGATTTCTCTCTCCCCATTGGGAGTCTTGTGGTGATCACATACGTCACCCTGAATATCTTCAGATACAATAGATCCTTGAAGCGCTTGAAAAGACCACAGCTCTGGTTACAATTGTTTGCCATGATGGGACTGTCGGGTTTACTCCTGGGAGGGTGGGATAGCACATCAGCCCTGCTGGTGGGGATTGAAACAGGTCTGGCTATGGCAATACGTGCTTTGCTGGTAATTTTCACATTTTCAGCTCTGAGCATCGAACTTAGGAATCCTGTCATCATGACCTGGTTCACCCGCATGGGGATGGGCGTTCTTTTTGAAGCAATCTCGCTGGCCTTCGAGGTCCTGCCCCGACTGTTGAAACGTGTTTCCGAGATAGATCGTATCTGGAGACACCCCTTCCGAACTTTAAGCCAGCTGTTAGCTGCGCTGGAGGATCTACGTCTGGAACACTACTCAGAAAAACCCAGGGTTATCATTTTAACCGGTAATCCAGGTGATGGAAAAACCGATATGGTTAAAGCTTTGATAAAAAATGAAATCCTACAAGATTTGAAATTTCGAGGATTCTATTCTGAAGGTATCTGGGTCCGTGGTGAAAGAGACTCCTATCGTGTGATGGATATTACCAGTCAAACCTCTGAGCTCCTTTGCGAAAGAAAGGAACCTGTAGGAGAATTAAAAGCTGGACCCTTTAATTTTCGGAAACCTGGGCTCGAGTTCGGCTGCAAAGTCCTGAATTTAATTACATCAGATCATTCTGAGAGTATCGTGATAATCGATGAGATTGGCCATCTAGAGTTAAAGGATCAAGGGTGGGGTCAGTGTATGAGTGACCTGGTCAACAGCAAGACCAGGATGATTTGGACGGTTCGTCCAAGCCTTCTGGATGCTGTTATCGCCAAATGGGGTTTAAACTACAAGGTTTTTGATGTTAAAAAATCTACGGAAGCACAAATAAGCAATTCAATCCGATCATTTCTCAAATAGCAGCCCCTAAATAAACCCCTATTTGTTACCAATTGATAGTTGCGTAAAAATAAATATTAATGCCACCATGGGTTGGTATTGAAAGGTTTGGCGCATTGTTTGCACATGCCAAAGAAGTCAAATATTATCATGGAAAAATGATCATAAGGGGTACGAAATGAGTGAGGTAACAAAATTTAATCCTGCTGCTGAATTCACAGCTAATGCACACATCAAGTCAATGGAACAATATCAGGAAATGTATGATCGCTCCGTAAATGACGAAGATGGATTCTGGGCTGAGCAAGCTGAGCGCTTAACATGGTTCAAGAAATGGGATACCGTGGCCAACTACGATATAGCCAATGCTGATATCAAGTGGTTTGAGGGCGGAAAACTCAATGTGAGCTACAATTGTCTGGATCGCCATGTTGAAGATGGATATGGCGAAAGAACAGCTTTGATCTGGGAAGGTAACAATCCCACTGAAGACAAAAAATTCACCTACAAAGAGCTTCTCGGCGATGTGCAAAAATTTGCCAATGTCCTCAAAGCGCACGGTGTCGTAAAAGGTGATCGTGTTTGTATCTATATGCAGATGATACCTGAACTATCTGTTGCCATGCTGGCCTGTTCTCGCATCGGTGCAATTCACTCAATCGTTTTTGGAGCTTTCAGCCCTGAATCGCTTCGGGATCGTATAAACGATTCAGAATGTAAAGTTCTCATCACACAGGATACAGGTGTCCGCGGTACCAAACTTGATATTCCCATGAAATCTAATGCTGATATTGCGTTGGCTGAGACTCCCTCCATTAAGACCTGTGTTGTTGTTAAACGTACTGGTGCTGAAGTGAACATGGAAAGCCCCAGAGATATCTGGTGGCATGAAGGTATGGCCACAGCCGATGCTGTTTGTGCACCAGAAGAAATGGATGCTGAAGATCCATTGTTTATTCTTTATACCTCTGGTTCAACTGGAAAACCAAAGGGTGTGCTTCACACCACGGGTGGATATCTGGTATATGCCTCGTTAACGCATGAACTGGTCTTCGATTATCATGAAGATGATGTTTACTGGTGTACAGCAGATATTGGTTGGGTAACTGGTCACTCCTACATCGTCTATGGACCACTGGCAAACCGTGCCATCACCATGATGTTTGAGGGTGTGCCAAATTATCCTGATTTCGGTCGTTTCTGGGATGTGGTTGACAAGCACAAAGTCACCCTTTTCTATACCGCTCCTACAGCACTCCGTGCCTTGATGCGTGAGGGGAATGAATGGGTGGAAACCCGTGATCTTTCATCCCTTCGTTTGTTGGGTACTGTTGGTGAAACTATCAAGTCTCCTGAATGGAACTGGTATTATAACATTGTTGGCAAGGGTAAATGTCCCATTGTAGATACCTGGTGGCAAACTGAGACAGGCGGAATTCTTATTACTCCTCTGCCTGGTATTACTCCCTTAAAACCTGGTAGTGCTACAATTCCCTTCTTTGGTGTTCAACCAGTACTGCTCACTGAAAACGGTAAAGAGATCGAAGGGAATGATAAGTCTGGTTTATTGGCCATGAAAGCTGCCTGGCCGGGCATGATGAGAACCCTTTATGGTGATCATGATCGTTTCAAACTAGCTTATTTTTCAATGTTCCCAGGTTACTACTTTACAGGTGATGGTGCTCGTCGTGATGCTGACGGTGACTACTGGATTACTGGACGTGTAGATGATGTCTTGAATATTTCTGGACATAGAATTGGAACCGCCGAAGTTGAAGGCGCTATTGGTAAAGCCAAGGGTGTTGCTGAAGCTGCTGTTGTTGGCTTCCCCCATGATATCAAGGGCCAGGGAATTTATGCCTATGTCACTTTGATGGCTGGTGTGGAAGGTTCTGATGAAATTATAGCAGGTATCATTGCATCTGTTAAAAAAGAAATTGGACCTCACGCTAAACCAGATAAGATTCAGTTTACACCGGCATTACCCAAGACACGTTCTGGGAAGATCATGCGTCGAATTCTACGCAAGATCGCCGAGAATGAGGTTGATAGTCTGGGTGACATTTCCACTCTTGCAGATCCATCTGTAGTGGATAGTCTGGTTGCTGAACGTAAGTAGGACTATACTATAAGAATAAAAAAGAGGCTGTCCCAAAAGGGCGGCCTCTTTTTTTGTATTTTATAGGGGTATAGGGGCGAACTCCCACTAAAGTTAGCTTCAAAAATTTGGCCACTGAGCATGCGGACAAGGCCAAAGCGTTGATTTATTTTACTCTCACATCTAATCGATCTACACCCCATGGGTTTCGATAGACAAGTCTCACGAAGATTACGAATCTACACAAAACTATTCGTTCCTTTCGTTTATTTCGTTGTAAAAAAATGAGAGTTAAGCTTTTGCTTGGGCCATATCCAATTTCTTGATGAAAATGGAGCTATATAGATATAACTCATGACATTTTAGAGAACTTTGAACCAAACATCCCTATATACCACAAGAGACCGCCTCAGATTCTGAGACAGCCTCTTTTTTGGTGGTTTGACCTTTAGTGTGAATTCTAACTGATAGAATCCACACAGTTTATTTGACTGTGACGGCAATCTCCTTGGGAAGAGCTTCCTTGGTCTTAGGTATGCTCAAGGTTAGAATGCCGCTCTTGTATTCGGCAGCGATCTTATCTGTGTTCACATTTTCCGGAAGTTCTATATTTCTTTCATAACTTCCTCGTGCGATCTCACGTGTAAGGTACTTCGGACCCTCATCCTCTTTGACCTCTGCCTTTGTTGCCTTAAGGTTGAGAGTGTTGCTTTTCACTGAGACAGTGATATCATCCTTTTCAAAACCAGGTAATGAGAAGGACAATTCGAAGTTCTTTTCTGATTCCACAGCATCCATTGCTGGTCGCCACAGACTATTTCTCTGGGTGTCAAAATTCATATCTTCAAAAAAGTTGTTCAACATGTGGTCGAAACTTCTATTGATTCTTGGGCGGGCTACTTTTACTAGTGTCATGGTGTTATCTCCTTTTATCGTTTAATTCTTGTCCGTCACTCAAACACGGTCATTCTATATTCGAATCCCGTGCCATTGTGATATTTGCGCCATAATGGCGCATCTGCCTGTTTTTATGTTGTTATATTTGACGCATGCATGCCATAATGGCTTGATATCGTTTGTTGCCATTGTGTTGGTGGCAGGAATGGCAGACTTTTTAATCAATAATTAATGTCGCAATCTTCCCGCAAATACTTGATAGTTTTCATAAACTCGTCTAGTTTCATGCCCTTATGAATCATTACAGTAAGCTCTCCTACCTTTCAAAGACCGCAGTTCATTTCATACTGGCAGGTTTCATTGCCCTTGTCGCAAATGGCCAGACGCAAGCTCTACCTTATTCAACTGATCCAGTAGCACTGGAACAGAAAATTGGTCAAATGATAATGGTTGGAATTCGAGGAGCCCACTTGAATGCTGATGCTATGGAGTTGACACGTCGTCAGATTACGAATGGAGAGATTGGTGGAATAATCTTCTTCAAACATAACATCAAGAACAGTCGGCAGTTTCGCATCTTTGTGAAAAGTATTAAGTCTCTCACTGTAGAACAGCCCTTACTCCTTGCTGTTGATGAAGAGGGTGGTCTGGTGAGGAGACTTCGCAAGCTTCAGGGGTTTGAAGAATTTCCGTCAGCCGCTCATGTAGGTGCAAACCTGAGTCTCGACGAAACCTATATCCTATATTCTCGTATGGCAAAGCAGATTCATCAAGCCGGTCTTAATTTAAACCTGGCGCCTGTTGTGGATGTAAATGTCAATCGAATCTCACCAGCCATTGGTCAGCTCAACCGGAGTTTCTCAAGGAACCCAGGAGATGTGTTCGATTATAGCGATGCCTTTATTCGAGCACATAATAATGCTGGTGTATTAACAACCCTCAAACATTATCCCGGTCATGGAAGTTCAAGAGAGGACTCGCACAACGGTATAACTGATATCACCAGTACGTGGAGATCGTCGGAGCAAGTACCTTTCCAACGCTTAATTGATTCGGCCAAAGTCAATATGATTATGGCAGGACATCTCATGGATAAAGGTGTTGATTCAAAATATCCTGCATCAATTTCTAAGTCGCATATACAGGTTACCCTGAGAGATGAGATGGGCTACAACGGCGTGGTCATTACAGATGACCTCCAGATGGGTGCAATAATCAAGCGCTTTGAATTGGAAGAAATTATCGTTGCTGCCATTAATGCCGGCTGTGATATACTTCAGTTCTCTGATCCTATGGATCTTGACCAAAATCTTCCACTGAGAATTAATGAGATTGTTCTTGATGCAATTGAGAATGGTCAGATAGATCCACAGCGCATTCATGAGTCATATGCCCGCATCATTGATCTCAAAACCAGGCTACCTGTTGGCCTGAATCAAACTTCAGATTAAGGGAATCCCCATGTCACCCAAGTTTGCAGCAGTCATTAATTGCATGGATGGTCGCGTTCAAGATCCGGTAAATAAGTGGATGAAAGCGTATTCAGGTGCCACATACATTGATGTGATCACAGAAGCTGGACCAGACAAGATTATGGCATCAACTGCCACGGCCTCACGCCTTATTCTTAACCGGATACTGGTTTCCAGGGATAAACATCACGCCAAGCAAATTGCACTGGTAGCTCATCATGACTGTGCCGGCAACCCTGGATCTAAAGCACAACATCTGGAACACCTCCAGCAATCGGCCAAGATTATGGCAACCTGGCATCTTGGCATGACCATTCTCCTGCTATGGGTGGATGAAAACTGGCAGGTCGAGCTTATTTCTTCAATTGATGCC
This sequence comes from Candidatus Neomarinimicrobiota bacterium, assembly GCA_016784545.1. NCBI lineage: Bacteria > Pseudomonadati > Fidelibacterota > Fidelibacterota bacterium. Next base: position 61,015 of record JADHUM010000011.1, on the reverse strand, counting down.
TGATGGCTTGATTTCGCTTTAACCCCCTCAAACCAGGACGGTCCAGAGGGGTAGCCCCAAAACTGTTTGTAAAAGACTCTCCGTCCATCCTGCTAAAATCTGGAACTCCCCCACGCTTTAAATCATCTATGGGTAAAAACGCCTGAACCTCTGATTGTTTTGCAAAACGATTCCAGGGACAAACATCCTGGCAAATATCACAGCCCAAAATCCAATTATCCATATTCTGCTGTATATCGATGGGAATATCCAGATCTGGATTAAGCTCTATGGTTGCATAGGAAATACATTTTGAGCCGTCCACCACGTAGGGTTCCGTAATAGCTTGAGTTGGACAGGCATCAATGCAGGCTGTACAGGTTCCACAAAAATCAGGAACCTCCAGACTATAGCGATCAAATTCCTCAACCGTTATAATTTCCCCTAAAAATCCCCAGCTACCACACTCACGGGTAATAATATTGCTGTGTTTCCCCTGCCAGCCAATGCCAGCCGCAGTTGCCCAATGCTTCTCCATTACTGGCGCAGAGTCTACAAACACTCGATAAAGTTGAGCTCTCTCCTTACGGGTTAAGCCCTCGATTTGTTCTGCATGCAAAAGGCTGGCTAAATCATGGAGCATATCCTTCAAAATAGTGTGGTAATCTACACTCCTGGCATATTTGGAAATAACACCATCCAGCTCCGGCAGCTTTTCGTCCTGATGATAATTAACAAAAATGGAAATGATTGAGCGGGCTCCAGGCAGGAGTTCTCCTGGATTCAGACGCTTCTCCTGATTCCGTTCCATATAGGACATCTGACCCTGATAGCCACGATTCAGCCATTCATTCAGATGCTCTGCGGCAACCCTATCTGCAGCGGCTACCCCGATTTTATGAATACCAAGTTCTAAACCAAATTGCTGAAGATCACTGTAGCTTAGCACGGCATATTGCTTAAATAATAATGTCCTCACCGCCAAAGATACCCTTTTCAGAGGAAGTAAGTTTACAGGCGATGGTTTTGGGATCATGCTCAAAAAATATCATGGCATCCTGATCCAGAAGACCTGGCAGAATGCGCTTTTTCTCTGCAATACTCCGCATGGGTTCATTGTCATAGGCCATGACCCAGGGGATTGGAATATGAGCCTTCATGGGGAAGAGGTCAGCACCATAAATGAGTGTTGAAGTTCCATCTGAGATAATTGGCAACTGCTGGCCCAGCGTGTGACCGTGGACTAACTCTAACTTAATGTCATCAAACAACTCTCGTTCTGATTTCAATATTTGCAGCATACCATTTTCAGCTAAAACAGACCAGTTTTCCGCCAGATAGCTGGCTCGATCCTTCTCAGATGGACTATTGGCCAATTCCCAATTTTCAGACTGAACCCAGTAAGATGCCTTGGGAAATACTGGAACCACTTTGCCATTCTCAATTCTTGTATTCCCACCGACATGATCGAAATGTAGATGGGTGCAAATGACATCTGTGATATCATCAACGCTTAAACCAACCTTTGCCAGGCTCTGAGGCAAAATGTATGGATCCAATTCGATCTTGAAAATTTCTTTATGTCGGGGCAGCCATTTATCACCATTACCGGTATCAATGAGAATTTTTCTATCCTTTGACTCCAACAACAAGGTTCTGGTCACCATCTCAATACGATTTAACTCATCTACCTCAACCTGTTTTGACCACAAAGTTTTAGGGACAACACCAAACATCGCTCCCCCATCAAGGGCGAAGGTTGACGTAATCAATGAGGTTAGTTTATAGGGTCCAATCTGCATGGAAATCCTTTCAATATCAATTTAGCCAGCGGCAAACGATGACTTGAAACGCAGGGAAACATTTACCAGAGCGATAAGGACTGGAACCTCAACCAGGGGTCCAATGACGGCTGCAAAAGCCTCCCCGGAATTGATTCCAAAAACAGCCACTGCGACGGCAATGGCCAGCTCAAAATTATTACTGGCTGCTGTGAAAGCCAGGGAAGTCACTTTCTCATATGAGTCACTGATTTTTCTGCCGAGGAAAAAGGACACAAAAAACATAATCAGGAAGTAAATCACCAATGGAAGGGCAATTCTTAAAACATCAAAGGGGATTTCTACAATAAGCTCACCCTTGAGAGAGAACATGACGAAAATTGTAAAAAGTAGCGCCACCAATGTGAGTGGGCTGATGGTCTTGATAAACTTCTTGTTATACCATTCCTCTCCCTTTATCCGCATGAGAAAGACACGAGACAGGAGGCCAGCAAAAAATGGTATTCCAAGATAGATGCCCACGCTTTTCGCTATTTCCAGCATAGAGATACTGGCCGCCTCCAGTTCAAACCCTAACCAGGCAGGAAAGACAGTCAAATAGAGATAGGCGAAGAGAGAAAAGAAGAGAATTTGAAAGATTGAATTTAAAGCAACCAGACCGGCTGTGTATTCCCTATCGCCACCTGCCAGATCACTCCAGACGATCACCATGGCAATACAACGTGCCAGACCAATTAAAATCAATCCAGTCATATAGTGGGGATATCCTTGAAGAAAGACAATGGCCAGGATAAACATCAATAAGGGGCCAATAATCCAATTTAGAATGAGAGAAAAGCTTAAGATGGGGATATCCTTAAAAAGGCTTCCGAGGCGCTCATAACGAACCTTGGCCAGGGGTGGATACATCATGATGATGAGTCCAATGGCTATTGGAATGTTAGTAGTACCGGATTGCATTCCGTTCCAGAAATCACTCAAACCAGGCATGGCATATCCAGCCAGAACCCCTGCTGCCATAAACAGGATTATCCAAAGTGTGAGATATCGATCGAGGAAACTGAGCTTTTTCCCTGTTTTTTCCATAGCAGCAACCCTTATGATGATTTACCAGCCCCCATCGCTAGCATGTTAACAAATATATGCTCTCACCAAAGTGAGATATTGATGAGCCGGGTTTCCCTCCCATGTCATTGGCATGGAAAATGCCCTTGCTTCGGGCTGGGACCCGTGTAACATGATCACAAGCTTGAAAGATTTGATAATGAGGAGCCAGATATGTATCAACCAACAAATTTTATTCCAACAGACCTTACCATAAATTCCTGGGCGGATTTAAAGCCCTATTTCGATTCACTCATAAGCAGCAAGGTTAATGACAGTAAAGCTTTAGGCCAACTGATCCTGCATTACAGCGAAACCTTGAGTGTATTTCATGAGCAAAATGCCTGGTCATATATCAATATGTCCCGGGAAACCACAAATCAGGAATACCTCGACCGCCACGAATTATTCGCGACAAAAATCGCTCCTGAATTAGAAAAAGCTGCCAATACCGTGGAGAAGATGATTGTCAATCATCCCGCATTTTCTGAACTGCCTGACCAACGTTTCGGTCAACTCAAGAAAAAGTTGAAACGTGAACTTGAACTGTTCCGTGAAGAAAACGTGGAATTATCTGCAGAAATTTCCAAGCTGAGTACTCAATACGATCAGCTCACCGGTGGCCTCACCGTTACTTTAGATGGTGAAGAGATGCCTATGCCCAAGGCTTCTGTCAGATTACAATCTTCTGACCGAGCGATTCGCAGGGAAGCCTGGTTGGCCATCAGTGAAAAACGATATTCCGTCAAAGAGAAAGCAGACCGGATTTTTAATGAGATGTTAAAACTGAGGGTTCAATCTGCAAAAAATGCCGGGTATGACAATTATCGCGATTTCAGTCATGATCAGCACCAACGATTTGACTACACGCCTCAGGATGCTGTCGATTTTCAGAATGCCATTGAAGAACATATTGTTCCTCTGGCTAAAAAGATTGGAGAATATCATCGAGATAAACTGGGATTAGCAAAAGATGATTATCGTCCCTGGGATGGAGCTGGTGAACCTGAGGGTCAGAAGGCTCTCACCCCCTTCAAAACTGGCGCGGAGCTCCTGGAACATGCCGTAAATATTTTTAGTGAAATTCATCCCCAATTTGGTGAAAATCTTAAAGCAATGAAGGCAGCTGACCTGTTTGATCTTGAATCCAGAAAAGGCAAAGCTCCAGGTGGCTACAATTATGGTCTGGAAACAACGGGCATGCCCTTCATTTTTATGAATGCAGCTGGTACACATCGTGATGTCGTCACCATGTGCCACGAAGGCGGACACGCCATGCATACTTTCCTCACCAATGACGAGCCCATGATTCATTATCGTGACACTCCTTCTGAAATGGCCGAAACTGCCTCCATGAGTATGGAGTTATTAACTGCAGAATTATGGAATAAATTTTATGATCAGAAGGATCATATCAGAGCCCGTCGTGAACACCTCGAAGGCATAATTACATTTTTTCCCTGGTGTGCCACTGTAGATGCATTCCAGCATTGGATTTATTTAAATCCCAACCATACAGTTGAAGAACGGGACGCTTATTTTGACGAATTGAATGGTCGTTTCACATCTGGACTGGTTAAGTGGGATGGATATGATCATATCAGGCGCAACGGCTGGCAACGTCAACTCCATATCTTTGGGATGCCTTTTTATTATGTTGAATATGGAATAGCTCAATTGGGTGCTCTCCAGGTTTATCGTCTCTACAAACAAGACCCGGAAGCTGCTTTGAAGGGCTATATCAAAGGACTAAGCCTTGGAAGTTCCAAACCTTTACCGGAGGTCTGGGAAGCCATGGGCATCAAGTTCGATTTTTCAGCGGATACCCTGAAAGAACTGGTGGCCTTTGTCCAACAAGAATTGAAGAATCTACAGGACTAAAATATGAAGAAAACGCTAGACTTTTTAGGACAACACCATGACAGGTATGAACAGGAACTGATTGGTATTCTCAAGATCCCAAGCATCAGTTCTAATCCTGACAATCATGACGATATGCGAGATATGGCAGAGTTGCTAAAAACAGAAATGCGCAGCATCGGTATGGATGAGGTGGCTATCTTCGAAACTGGCGGACATCCTGTCGTTTATTCTGAGTGGCTTGGTGCACCTGGAAAACCGACCCTCCTCATTTATGGACATTACGATGTCCAACCCGTTGACCCAGTGGAATTATGGAACTCACCACCCTTCGAGCCAGTCATTAAAGATGGTAAAATTTTCGCCCGGGGATCTGCAGATGATAAGGGACAGATATATATCCACCTTAAAGCCATTGAAGCATGGTTGGCAACCAAGGGTACACTCCCAGTAAATGTAAAATTGCTTTTCGAGGGCGAGGAGGAAGTCGGCTCTACCCATCTGGAAGACTTTATCAAGGAACATGAGGAAATGTTGGCTGCAGACTATGTGGTCATCTCTGACACCCCCATGTTTAGAGCAGGCTATCCTGGTATTACTTATGGCCTTCGTGGCCTGGCATACCTTCAGGTAAACCTACGCGGAACATCCACAGATCTTCACTCGGGTTCCTTTGGTGGTTTGGTCAAGAATCCCATCAATGCTCTGGTTGAAATTCTGGCCCAGATGAAAGACGAAGACGGACGTATCCTTATTCCAGGATTCTATGATGATGTGCTACCCATTACTGAGAATGAACATGAGAAACTCAGCAATTTACCATTCAGCGCCAAAGATTTTGCAGATAGCATCAATGCGCCTGCTCTCTTTGGTGAAGCAGGTTACGATGATTTAGAACGTCTCTGGGCGCGTCCAACGTTTGACATCAACGGTATTTGGGGTGGGTTTCAGGGTGAAGGCGCCAAAACCGTTATCCCAGCCGAAGCCCATGCAAAAGTATCCATGCGTCTCGTGGCAGATCAGGATCCTGATGATATCGCCAGAAAATTCACTGCCTATGTCAAATCTCTTAATCCAGAGAGCATGGAAGCTGAAGTTGAAGCCATGCATGGTGGATTTGGATACGTAACCGATCTGGACAATCCCGGACTTCAAGCCGGTGTACGAGCTTTGAAAAAAGCATTTGGGAAGGAAGTAGATTTTCTACGCGAGGGAGGGTCCATACCCATCGTGAAAGTATTCGCAGATATTATCAAGGCACCTGTACTCCTTATGGGATATGGGCTCCCTGATCAAAACGCCCACGCCCCCAATGAAAATTTCAGCCTGTATAACTTCCATAAAGGAATAGAAAGCATTGTCTATTTCTTTGAGGAAATTGGGAATCTAAAGTGAGTCGGTCACGGGCAGACTATGAAGAGTTAGCCAACACCATTACCCATGGTATAGGTGTTGGCTTTAGCATCACAGGACTCATCCTGCTGGTCGTTAGAGCTGCCCTCTATGGAACAGCCTGGCATGTCGTCAGTTTTAGCATTTACGGTGGTTCCCTCATCATGTTGTACCTGGCATCCACCCTCTATCACGGTTTCCGCACACCCCGTATCAAAGAAATATTGCGAATCTTTGATCACTCTGCGATTTATCTGCTGATTGCCGGTTCTTACACCCCCTTTTTGTTGGTCACCCTGAGAGGACCCTGGGGCTGGAGCTTATTCGGCACGATCTGGGGGTTGGCCATACTGGGAATTACCTTCAAACTCCTATTCGGACCAAAATATGATGTTCTCAGCACAATTTTTTATCTGCTTATGGGATGGGTGGTCATTATTGCCATAAAACCCCTTCTGGCAGCGCTTCCCACGGCAGGTCTGCTATGGTTAATGACTGGAGGTCTGGCATATTCTCTGGGAGTTATTTTTTACGCCTGGGAAAAGTTACCCTACAACCATGCTATCTGGCACGGATTTGTTTTAGCTGGAAGCCTGTTCCACTTTTTCGCAGTCTTCTACCATATTGCCCCTGCTGCTTAAGCGGGATTCTTGGCGAACTTCGTTTTACTTAATACCAGCACCTGATCCATACTATTCAAGACATTTAACTCTTCAGCCCGTAGCATGAAACTGGCTGCCTGCTCAATATCACCCAGTCCCTCATATGCTTGTCCCATGCGAAAAAGATTATAGGGGTTCAATTGATTGGCTTCCTTGAGCTTGTCAATGGCAGTTTGGTACTTTTTTTCCTCAAGGGCTATGATTCCATCCAATTGGGAGATTAGTTTTATCTGAATAGGATTTTTTCTGATACCCACTTGCTCAGCAAATAGGCCTGAGGTCTCTTTGGCCTTTTCGAATTCACCCTGGACTGTAAAAACTCGCGCAACATTATACAGATGAGTGGTGTGGCCGTTGATTTTGACAGCTTGGGGTAGATTAGATTTATCAATCACATCCATGGATTTATCAAAGTGAGCCAATGCTACAGAAGGTTGGTGTAGTTCAAGATAAAGATTCCCCAAAATGACCAGATCGTTGGCCATGTTTCCTACATCTTGACTTGCTTGAGACAGTTTAAGATTTGACAGCATGGACTCAATTGCCTGAGAAATATTTCCCTCGCTAACATAAGTCAATGCTTCAGTAAAAATAGCTCGTCTGGTATCGATAACATTTCGAGCATTTTCCTTTAATAGCTCCAATTGTATTCGGGCTCTATTTTGCTCACCCAAAAAGATATAATTGCAGGCGAGACCAATATGACTTGCCATAAAATTCGGATCCTGTTCAAGTGCTCTGGCATAGAATTCTATGGACTCGTTAAAACGCCCCATTTCCATGAGTAGCTCAGCATATGAGTCATAGGCGTTGGGATTGTCAGGGTTCAATTTAATATAGAATTTGAAGGCTTTTTCAGCCTCTCCATAATTCCCCAGGGCTCTTTGTGAATAGCCCAACTGATTGTGAAGAATAGCCAAATTATTATTCACTTTTGTAGCCTGGTTGTAGGAAAGAATGGCCTGTTGGTACAGGCGGAGACCAAAGTAATAATTACCCAGAAGTAGATGTGCAGATTCATCCCCGGGGAACTTATCAACCAGCTTTTGTAAGGTCCTCTCTTGTTTGGTATTATTCCCTTCAAATCCATATTTAGCGGCTTTAATTATTAACTGTTCACCCTCACTGGCTTGTGATGCATATGCCTTGGCAGAGTCCAGATACGCAACAAACAGGGCAGTTCCCGGGGAAACATAGGCCAGGTTCAACCAGGCCGTGGCAAATGTGGGATCCGCATCCAGGGCAAGACGAAAATGTGTGGCAGCCTGTACAGTTTGAAGTTTGTTGGCAAATATCATCCCCTTCTGAAATTCATTGGCAGCCAGGGTTGATTGAGTGGTTACAGGTACCTTGGCCGAAGACACTATGGATGCATCTTCCTTGGCACAGCTTCCCAGCGCAAGCATAATCCCCAGGGTGAGAATTAGGCTAATTCTGCTTGATTGGTTCATGGTTGACCCCTCAATTTATTTTCCAGCTTTTTCAAAACATGATGGTATTATTTGATGAACGCCAACATGTTGTTCAGGTTCCGCTGAGATAATCAGACATTTTCCCTTAGAAGTGACAGAATCTGATCTACCTCATCAGGCGAGTTATAGTAATGTGGCGCCAGACGAAGGCCTCCTCCACGTAAGGAGATATTAACACCAGATTCTGAAAGCGATTGAAAAATGGATTCATTCCTGGAGTGATCTGTGTGCGAGAACATACAGATACTACTATGCTCATTTTCTTCAAATTGATACATGGTTTCAAAGGGCATCTCTTCCAGCCCCCATTCAAACTGACCAATAAGTTTACGAACATGACGAAAAATACTATCGATACCACATTCCAGGAGCAATTCAGTGGCTTTTTCAGCGCCTGCCATCCCTGCAGCATTAAATGCACCCAACTCAAAGCGCTTTGCGTCAGGGCTAAGCTCTTGATTAAAATTACCGAAATCCATAGGATTCAGGTGACCCATATAGCCTCTATTTACCAATTTCAGACCTGCTTGAAGTTTTTCGGTCACATATAGAAAACCGGTTCCCAGAGGGGACATCATCCATTTGTGTCCACCAACTGCCATAAAATCAATCCCTGAATCAATGACATCGGTAGGTACAACACCCACCGATTGGATGGCATCGACAGAGAAAAGAATATTTCTGGAATGACACAGCTCAGAGAGGGTTTTCATATCTGCACGATAACCTGTTAGATATTGTACACTGCTGATTGAGATAAGTCTGGTCTGTGGTTTCAAAGCCATCTCGAATAATTCAGGGGTGACTCTTCCGTCTGGTGCAGAAATAAATTCGACCTCTACTCCTTTATCTTTCAAATTCAGGAAGGGCATGACATTGGATGGGAATTCATCCACATAGAGCAGGATGTGATCACCCGGTTTCCAATCCAATCCATTGGCCAGCACATTGATTCCTGAAACTGTATTCGCCATATGAGCAATACGCTCTGCCGGAGCCCCTACCAGTTTGCCATAATTTGCCCTGAGACCCTCCATATGTCCTTCAGCAATATTCCAGGAAAGCGGATTTCCCATTTGCCGATGTTCTAAAAATTCGTTCATGGCATTTGCGACGGGTTTTGAAAGAGGGCTATAGGCGGCATGATTGAAAAACAAACGTTTTCCAGCCACGTCGAAATAGGATCTGAATTGCTCTTGAGATATCATGAATTTCCTTTGCTCATCAATGACGGGATGGTGGGAAGAAACAGCATTGGGGTAAGCGACCCCGGGCAACCTCATTACCAGGCTTGCCATCAATGGTGAAACCATAGTCTCCGAGGTGGGCTTCAATTTCGTCTGCAGAGACTTGATTTTCCCAATAGCTTATTTGTGCTTTCTGAGTCTGAATATTGGCGGAAAAAGTCTTTATACCTTCTAAGTCGAGGATGCGACCCTCAAAAATCTTTTGTCCATCCATACAAACCAGCTCAGCGATTTCCAGTTCCAGGTGAAGAATTTTTGCTTCCTTCCCACAGGATATGAGTAAAAGTCCCAGTATAATGAACACGAAAGTGGTGCTTATTAGAATCCTATTTTTCAGATTCAACCTCCTGTACGCGTTTTTCCAGACCATCTATTTTCTCAGTAAGTTCTTCGAGTTGTTTTTGCAATTTCTTGGTCTCAGTTCCGTCACCTGAAGCCTGAATGGCTTGAACTTGACGTTTTATCAGCGGATGATCCTGTACGGCTAAACGCGATTGGAGTGATTGAAGAGATGGAATTCCAGCAGCGTCTTTTGTGGCGCCAAGACCTCTAGCCGCATTTATTTGAACGGGGTAGCTGGGATCTTCTGTGGCTGCACAAATAGCCTGTGTCATCCTTTTCTGGAGGTGTGGCGCCATCCAGTCCTTCATTGAGGTCAGCGCAGCAAGTCTGGCCACTTTCTCATCATAAAAATGCACAGGGGCGTCGATTCCATCCAGAAGTGCTTCCAGAGCTCCTTCATTTCGACTGGCAGCCAAGCCAAGAAAAGCACCTGCGCGAACCAGGTTTCTCCAGCCATCTTTTTTTGCATAGGCAGTTAACAGGGGGATGTCTTCTTCGTTGCGCTGTTTGCCTAGACTTTCCAGGAGCGCCATTTCTCCTCGATATGGCAGATCGCTTGCTTTCAACTTCGAGAGTATAGATTTTCTCAAAGTCTCGTTTCGATGAACACCGCATGCTCGGGCAGCTTCCTCAATTACCATGGGATCTGTTTCCAGAGGCAACAGGTCGGCGAGATGCCCATAGGCATAGGCATTCCCGACGGATCCCAGGGATCGATAAGCATGAATTCTGAGACCCCAACGTTCTTCCTGGCTGAGATAGTCGCGGATGGCCTGCAAATTTTTACGCTTGCCAGTTTTTGCCAATTCACTCATAGCCTGCATCAGTCCACGGACCGTCTTACCGTTCTCAAGGAGATGGCGTAGCTTATCATCACCAGGATTAAAATCCGCCTCGAATAGAGCTTTCATGCCTGGATCAAGCATGACATGGGCAGGCTCATCCATCTTAATATTTACAATCTGAGTTCCCTTGGAAAGCTGGACAACGTCGACATAATCAGCTCCCTTACCATCCTGCCAACCAACTTCAACTTCCATTTCAAACAGCTCAATCCCCTTTTTATCGTCGACTTGAGTTTGTTCGAAAGTGAATTTGCCCACACCCTTTTTCTTGTCATATTCGAAGCTGACCTTCAGGATTGGATAGCCCTTGGATCTAAACCACATATCAAAAAAACTATCCAGGTTCAGGCCTGAATGATTTTCAATACAGCGTTGAAAATCCAGGGATTTTACCGTTCGTGCAGCATAGGTATTGACGTATTCCTGGACACCGGCCCAAAAATTATCATCTCCCACCAGCTGGCGCAGCATATGCAATCTCCAGGCACCGCCAGGATAGAGGTGCATGTCAAACATATTCCAGCTGTGATCGTATTCTCGGGTGATAATGGGACGCACATAGTTGTTCTTTGCTTCACCCATATAACTTTTGGATTCTTCAGCGAGTTGCCAGTGCATGGCATCAAGACCCTCAGAATCTTCCAGCCATACTGATTCTATGTAAGTCGCCCAGCTTTCTTTGAGCCAGACATGGGCAAAATCATAGGATACGACGGCATCCCCAAAATATGAATGTGACATTTCGTGGACATTGATCAGGTCCATGATATACTTCCATTCTTTGGCCATGGTCTCATCCAGCATGAATTTATCATCCCAGGATACAAGAGAGATATTCTCCATGGCGCCGCCCACTTCCCGACCAGCAATCTGGAAATATTTGGGATATGGAAATGCCATATCAAGTTTTTTCTCCATCCAGATCAGCATTTTTCTGGTGGGCTCAAAGGTGCGCTTCAGTTGTTCTGGGGTATATGACTTGTCTGCATAGTAGGCAATGGGAATATCTCTGAGTGGTTTATCCTCGAAGACCGAAAATTCACCTATGGCAAAACAGGCGAGGTAGCTGGGGCAGGGGTAATCCAGTTGCCAATGGGCAGTCTTCATGCCATTCTTAATTTCTTCAGAGACCAGGGCACCATTTGCCAGAATTGTTAAATTCTCATCTGCAGTGAGATAATACTCCATCTTTGATCGAATTGTGGGGAAGTCCACACAGGGGAACCAATACCTCGCACGTTCTGTCTCATTGTCTGTGATGGCGTAAAATGGAAACTCTGGTCGTTTCTTATCTGGCGCTGAAAACTGAAGCCCTGAAATAGGTTCTTGTATATGATAGTCTACACGGATGACACTCTCTTCATTTACTGCAAAGGGTTTTTCAAAATTCAAGTCAATGACTACATCATTATAAGCATGGTCCATCCCTTTTTTGCTTAGATCCTGGACTTTAACTCCCTCAAAATCCACTGCGTCTAATTTGATTGAATGATATCCCGCCACATTGGCTCGCAATGTGATTATTGCATACCCTGCTGCTGACTTCTGCTTCAAGTCAACGGTGAGATGCACCTCAGTATGAACAGGTTCGAGCTTCAGGTCTGGAGCATAATTTTTTACAGCGCCACTGAGGGTAAAATCACCTGGTTTAAATTGATTACGTCTGGCTAGGTGTTCATACTTCATTTGATATCCTTAAAAAAAATCTATTTGCTAAAGGCTGAGAGCGGTATTTCATACCATTCCCGCTGTTCATTGGTTACAATAATTGTTTTGGGATCCTTAAAACAAACCCCTTCAGCCTGATCAGCCTTGACCAGGGTAAAGGTTTTGGGGGTTTGGGCTAAAAAATCATCCCCTCGTGGTGGTTTGGGAAAATACCATATGATGGTTGCCAGGGGGTTTTGGGCGATCAACACCATGGCTGATTCATCTGGAGCCATACTGGCATCTGTGATCCAGCCTCCCAGGTCTTCCTTACGGTTTATCAATTTCAGCACATTTACTTTGTTTGTATATCGTGTATCCATGCGATACAGCTTGGTTGATGCAGTGGGTTTTCTGATTTGATTGGCCGCTCTATGTTTGGTGAGAAAATATATTTTCCCCTGAAACGTAAAAATGGACTCACAATCAAATTCCCAATCCTTAGCCGGATAATTGGATTGATCCTCATACCGGACAGGTAGCCAGACCAGGGGGCGGGTTTCATAGGTTGAACGAGGATTTGGTTCAGGAATTAGATAGACTCCCAGATCTCGTCTTGCATTTCCATTGTTCCCAACATCAGCAATCAACAAGGTATCCTTTAATACAGCCAGGGCTTCCCAATCGATGAGACTGGCATTTTTTATTTTTATCCCGGGATAGTCGTCAATTTTATTTCCGCTATATCGTTTTTTCATAAAATCTGGGACAATCATTTCGCCCTGCCCAGTCAAGGGATACACAAATGGTTTATCCCCGGAGTCATTACACACCCAATAGACGTTTTCATAGGTTAGACTCTTGATGATGGCACTCTGCTCATCAACGTCTTTATGCTTTACCACGCATATTTTTTCCTGAGCACTCAAATTCGCGATCAAGATAAAAATCAATAATATTCGTAAGCTCATTGACATGAAGAATTGTTCCTTGGGGTGGATATTTCCATCGTTTCTCTCGCGAAAAGAAGTACTGTTTTTATGGGAACCAGGTTAAATAGTGACATGAGTGCAAATTCAACAACTGATGCTGGAAATCAAGTAAAAATCTGGTTAAACCGGCGTTATCATAACTACAACTATTACCTCCAGAAGACCTATGGTGAGAAAATCCGCAAGGTTTCATTGCATGGTGGCTTTACCTGTCCCAATCGCGATGGTTCCAAGGGACGAGGTGGTTGTGTGTACTGTAATAATGATAGCTTTGTCCCCCACTACATCAACAAGGACATGTCCATTCCATTACAGATGGAAGCTTCTATCCCCTTTATGATCGACCGCTATGATGTCCAAAAGTACATCGCCTATTTTCAGGCATATTCCAATACCTATGATGAATTGGATAAATTGAAACGTATGTATGAAGAGGCCGTGGATTATCCCAATGTCATCGGGTTGGATATTGGAACTCGAGGTGATTGTGTTGATGAGCCCCTGCTTGAATATCTAGCCGGATTGAATGAGCGGGTGAATGTGACTCTGGAGTATGGCATTGAGTCCGTCCACGACAAGACCCTGGAGTGGATGAATCGTGGGCATGATTATGAGTCTGTGATTAAGGCAGTTGAACTAACCAAACAGTATGGCATAAAAGTCGCGGGACATATCATTCTGGGTTTCCCCGTTGAATCAAAGGGAATGATGCTGGAAACCGGTGTGGCGGCCAATGATCTGGGACTTGATTTCCTGAAAATCCACCAGCTACATGTTGTCAAGGGAACTGTGCTGGCAAAAAGATATCAGGACAAGCCATTTCCACTTTTTCAGGCTGATGAGTATATAGAATTGGTGGCAGATATTCTGGAGCGGTTAAATCCCGAAATTGTTATTCAGCGATTATTCGGCGACGCCCCCGATGAGATCCTGATTGCCCCTCGTTGGGGATACAATATTCCCAAACTTACCCACCTCATGGACCTAGAGCTAAATCACCGTGATACCTGGCAAGGTCGATTGTTCAAGATTAAAAATCATTGATAGAATCTCCCCAGTGACCTCGGACCTGCATTTATCCTATTTTATGAAGGGACCATCAAAATGTTTTATTCGTAAATCGCTTTTAATTTAGTATTTAACAATTCGCCTCTCAGCTCATTATTGATGCTCACTACCTTGCCCTCAGGATCTATTAAAAAAAGAGATGGATAAGACCTAATCTGATACAGTTTTTGTATGGGACCCCCCATACCCTCAAGGACATGGTTCCAGTTCATTCCCTTCTCCGTCACATACTCCTCGAGTTTCGGGGCCTCGAACTTGTCGCTGCTGATACTTAATATTTCAAAGCCACTCTCATGGAAGGCAGCGTATACTTTTTTCAAATTGGGTATTTCACCGACACAGGGTCCACACCAGGTCCCCCAAAAATCGAGAAGTACATATTTCCCTTTGAAGTCCGACAACTTGCCTTCATCGCCCTTGATAGTTTTGTACTCGAAATCTGGGGGAATTGATCCGATGAGCTTATTTTGAAATTCAGAACTTCCGTTACTCATCTTTTGATATTCTAAGAAGCTTTGATATCTCCTTTTCGCCGCTCCATAATGACTCTCCTGGGGGACTGCTTCCATGATTGACATAAACTCATTATTGGTTTTCATTGATGATCTACTTATTGAGTTCATATAATCGAGCATGAAATTTGCCTTCAGTAGCTTCAGGGAATCAGATTCGCCAAGTTTATCAACAAGATCCGTATAGGCCTTACCGGCATCATCATAGACAGAAATAAGATCCGTAAAAGATTCAGCGGCTTCAAATGCTTTCCGCCAATAAACGGTCTGGGCAACCCAATTGGTGGGATACCCCTCTATTTCAGCCCCAATCTCGGCTAAAATTGCTTCCTGAGATTCTCCAGCCATGACGAGAAAATCAACATTCCTGAAACGGGAATTTTCCACAGGGTTTCCTGCTTCATTGTATATGTAATTTGTAAAAGTCTTTTGGTCGTTATAATCAAATGCTTTACCATCAGTAAAATAATAACTCAATAGGCTTGCATACTCTGGAATGGAAATAGTGGCTTCCCAATGGGAATCAATTTTTTCCATCTGTACCTCAGATGCTCGACCAGAATCTGGCGTTAGCACATTTCTGAATAGACCCGCAGGCCCTTGATAATTATTGCCTGTGGTCCCCCAGTAATCAAAACAATACACCAGCATAATTTCGTCAGATAGCAGATTATTCTGATTGTCATATCTAATCACAAAGTCTTGCCCAAGAATTGGTTCATTTTCTACGCTTCCCCCACAGCTCTGGAAAAATAGAACCAGTAGAATTGTTCCGATAAGTCGACTTGTCTTCATTCTAAACCCCCTTTAAGCTTCTTCTCATGAAAGTTGAGCGGCTGACCATGTATTGGATAACACCTTTGCCACTCCTGGTGAAAACTAGAAAATTTCAAATAAATTGAAAGAAGTCTTTGATGGAGCAGATTTGAGCAGTTTTGCATAATGAGCAATGTGGCCGGGGAGTGAAGGCGGCTATATGGCAAAGACGGTAGGTCTGAATTTATTTGCGATAATTTCTATCACAAATAAACTACTTTTCATCGCATGGGCAAAATCTATATTCACCGTCAGTTTGGATATTGACCAACGAAAGGAAGAGTTATGCAGAAATGGGCATTAATTTTAGGCGCTTCAAGTGGATTTGGTGGAGCCATCTCCAAAAAACTTGCCGCCAATGGATATAATATTTTCGGCGTTCACCTCGATCGCAAGGCAACCATGCACAATGTGGACGCTATTAAGGCAGACATCGCTGCATCTGGTTCAAAATCTATGTTTTTTAACATTAATGCAGCTGATACCAGAGCCAGAAAAGAAGTGATCAGAGTAATGGAAGAGACCTTCTCCCAAGAGGCGGGTACCGTTCAAATTATGGTCCACTCACTTGCTTTTGGGACCCTTCTTCCCGTCGTATTCAATCCCGGTCAAGGTGGGGTTGTTCACAAAAACCAGATGGATATGACTCTGGATGTGATGGCCCACTCTCTGATTTACTGGACCCAGGATTTGGTTGGACATAGATTGATGAAGGAAGGCGGTCACATATTCTGTATGACCAGTTCCGGCGGTCACACTGTATGGCCTAATTATGGCGCCGTTTCTGCTGCCAAAGCAGCTCTGGAAGCCCATACCCGCCAGATCGCTTTTGAACTGGCTCCAAAAAGCATCGCAGCTAATGCATTGAGAGCGGGTGTTACCGACACACCTGCCTTGAGGAAAATCCCAGGTAACGAGCAAATGATTGCCCGGGCTTTAAATGCCAATCCTGGTGGTCGTCTCACCACACCGGATGATGTTGCTGAAGCTGTCCTTACCTTTTCAGGAATGAGTACCTGGATTACCGGCAATGTTATTGGTATTGACGGTGGTGAGGACAACGCTGGTTAATCAACCCAGTTATAATTGTTAGATCTAAAAAGGACCCCGAAATCGGGGTCCTTTTTTTATTGGTAGGTGCTGGGTGGTAGCATCCTTGCATGCAAGGATGCTACGAAACACGGTCTATTCCTTGGTTAGAATCTGTTCCACATCAGCAAACAAGGTATCAAAACCCCGGGTAATTGATTCTGTATGATGCATTGAAGTGGCAAGTGCATCCATGATGTATTTCTTGGCAATCAACATCTTCCGTGAATCCTCGGAGGCTTCTTCAAGAATCAGATAACCCACATAGATTGAACCATACATTTCCACCAGCTCAGCAGAATGTAATTCCTGATAGGCCTTGTCCTCTTTATCCAGAACATGCACTTTGCATTTTTCCATGAGTGTACGAATCTTTTTCAGCTTGTTGGCGAGCTGTCTAGCTTCATGGCGATGTTCACGGGCTTCAAAAGCATCGAATTGGTCATCGCAAACCCCTTTGATCACACCACCAATAGCTGCAATAACCTGAAGTTGCGAGGTACCTTCATAAATATTCGTAATGCGGACGTCACGAAAGTGCCGCTCTACATTGAACTCCTGCATATACCCGGTTCCACCGTGAATCTGAATAGCGTCATAGCAGATACGGTTGGCCTTTTCAGAGATGACAAATTTTGAAAGAGGGGTCAGGAAGTCAGCCATGGCCTTCCAGTGTTTGGCCTGATCTTTCATTTCGGCAAATGACTCACCGGCTTCCTTTAACCTTGCCATCTCCATATCGCTGACCTTATGCATATCAACTGCTCGGGCTGTGGCATATATGAGCGTTCTTGAGCTTTCAAGATCGACCTTCATTTTAATGAGCATGTCAGCCACAGCTGGGAAATTCAAAATGGGTTTGCCAAATTGTTCGCGCTCCTGGGCATATCTTCTGGCTTCTACATAGGCAGCCTGGGCAATTCCCAGGGCTTGAGCAGCAACACCAAGACGAGCCCCATTCATGAGTGCCATGACATAGGATATGAGTCCACGTTTCCGCGAGCCAATCAGTTGAGCTGGAGTATCATGAAACTGCATTTCACAGGTTGGTGAACCCTTGATGCCTAATTTATGCTCGATACGTCTGATCTGGACTGTGTCGTCACCATAGCATACAAACAGGGAAAGACCACGTCCATCACGGGTACCCTCTTCAGACCGAGCCAGCACCAGATTAACATCTGCATTACCATTGGTGATGAAACGTTTGACGCCACTGAGGAACCAATTCCCCTTTTCATCCTGATATGCTCGCGTTTTGACAGCCTGCAAATCTGAACCAGCATCTGGTTCGGTGAGAACCATGGCGCCAGTCACTTCACCACTACTGAATTTTGGAAGAAATTCGTCCTTGATTTCATCTGTGGCATAGTTCTCAATGGTTTCAGAAATATCCTGAAGTCCAAAAAGATTCATCAGAGATGCATCCCCACGGGAGACCATCTCAATGGCAAAAATGTAGAGCGAGATGGGTAGGTTTAATCCACCATATTTACGTTCCAGAATAAAACCCATGAGCCCGGCTTGATTCAGACGCTCCATTGCTTCTTCAAGACCCTTGGCGTATGTCACCACACCGTCTTCAAAGGTGGAGCCTAATTCATCAACTTCTCTGGCTCGTTCAGCGACAAAATTACCAGCTATATCTCCAACCACTTCCAGGATGCGTTTAAAATTGTCCTTGGCATCCTCATAGTCGCGAGGTGCAAAACTGTACTGCTCAGCCTGCTTATAGTCATCTTCACGGATTCTGATAATTTCCTCAAGATCAATGCGATTGAATTGAAATTGAATATCGGCGTTTTCATTGAAAAAATTTGACATACACTATTCTCGCTTCATGATGAATATTATTTAACGTTCGTCTGTCTGAGGCTCTCGAAGACAAGAGCCACATTCGACTAAAAATTCCTGGAATTGCTCGCTCAGCCGACTTGTCCTTTAACCCTTCGACAGGCTCAGGGAGACAAGCTGGAATAACATTTTGCGGCAAGGTATTGTATAACATATGTGCCTTAATGCAGCTGACTTTTATAAGCAGCGATTAATTTGGGTATCACATCTGTGAGGTCACCATGAATCCCATAGTGAGCAACTTGAAAAATGGGTGCTTCGGCATCACTATTGATGGCAATAATTTTTTGAGATTCCTGCATTCCTGCACGATGCTGTATAGCCCCTGAAATACCGATGGCTATATAAAGTTTGGGACGCACAGTTGTTCCTGTCTGACCTACCTGACGTTCAGAGCTGATGAGACCAGCATCTACTGCAGCCCGCGAACCAGCGACCTCAGCACCCAATAACTTTGCCAAATCTTTGATGAGTTGAAATTTTTCAGGTGTATCTGCTCCATATCCACCAGCTACTATAATTGGAGCCCCCTTGAGATTGACGCTTGAAGCTTCCTGATGTTTTTCAATAATCCTTACTGCAACTTCGACTGGATCCAACTCAACCTTTACAGGAATGATGGTCCCCTTTCGGGAGGCATCCGGTTCACCCATTTCCATGACTCCTTCACGGATAGTTGCCATTTGAATTTCTACATCGGGTGAGATGATGGTGGCGATAATATTACCACCAAAAGCGGGACGAATTTGAAGTAGAAGATCTTTATGTTCGACCTTTCGGATAGTCACCGTTTCAATCTTCAACTCTGTACAGTCAGCAGTCAAACCGGAGCGGGTATGTGAGGCTACCCTGGGAGCGATATCACGACCAATATGGGTGGCACCAAACAGGACCACGCGGGGTCTTTTCTCTTCCACCAGATTGGTAATCAGGTTTGCGTAGGGCATACTGCGGAAATCTTTGAGTTCCACATCATCCAGGAGATAAACATTGTCAGCGCCATGGGCGAACAAAGTCCTGGATAAACCTTCAACTTGATCCCCAAGCAGGACTGCACTTACCTGTGACTTCATCTTTTGAGCCAGTGTTCTCGCCTTATGGAGCAACTCCAGGCTGACATCAGCCAGCTCCCCATCGGTTTGCTCAGCAAACACCCACACCATATCTTTTATTTTTGATTTCATATTCTACTTCATTCTGATCAGTTTTTTACAACGAAGCGGACGAAGTGAAGCCTTTCGCAGCTTTGTTCGTAGGTTTCGTTGAATCCGTTGTAAGAGATTTGATGTTTTATCCAAAGATGTGATCTTGCATCAGTTCAGAAATCATATCATTCATGCCCTCAGGAGTGGGTGGAACCTTTTTGAATTCAGCCCCGCTGAGTACCACATTCTCCACCTTATGCACCTTGGTGGGAGATCCAGCCAGTCCGCACCATTGAACATCTGCATCGATGTCCTCAATATTCCAGGTCTCGATGAGTAAATCCTGGGCTTTGGCTTTCTCCATAAGTTCATCCATCCACACCAGATCATGGCTGTCATCCACAGTAGCTTCAATTTCAAATCTGGACTGTGCCCGTTTAAAGGTACACAACCTTTTTACATCAAAGGGACGTGGTTCAGCCGCATCTTTTGTGACCGTCAGCAGAACCGGTAAGGGGGCTTCCAGAATCTCATAGCCATTCTTTATGGCTCGTTTGGCTCGAATCGTTCTCTTTTTCAAATCCAGATCTTGAACTTCCAGAGTATAGGTGATTTGAGGGATGCCCAATTTTTCAGCTGTTTGTGGTCCCACCTGAGCCGTATCACCATCAATAGCCTGACGTCCACCGAAGATGAGATCATATTTACCAATACGATGGACTGCTTTATGTAAGGCATATGAAGTAGCCAGGGTATCTGCAGCTGCAAATCGACGATCACTCACCAATATGGCACGATCTGCTCCCATGTATAGGCATTCCCGGAGCATGTTGGCAGCATTGGGAGGACCCATGGTCAAGGCAGTTACCTTACCTCCGTGCTTATCTTTTAAGCGCAGGGCCAGTTCTAAAGCTTCTTGATCCTCGGGATTGAATATGGCAGGAAGTCGAGCTCGATTAACCGTTCCATCGGGGCGCATGACCTCGCCAGATATGTTGGATGTATCAGGGACTTGTTTGACTAAAACTATGGTATGAAGTGACATTAATAATCTCTCCTAAGCGTACAATTTGAGAGCAATATAGACGGATACCCCACTTATGTAAATGCTTACTTTGTCAAGTTTTTTTACTTCGCAGGATTTTCCAATTCTGAGGATTTAAAATGGTCTTTAACCAGAGAATATTGATGACGGTCCTTTCCCTGGAAACCTGAAAGCTGATCCAAAGTCCAACTACAGCCATAATAACGTTTGGAGCCCACATGGCAATCACAGGATCCAGGTATCGGCGATCAGCCAACTCCTCACCAGCAATCAAGGCCGCCCAGTAGATGAAGAACATACCGATAGCAACACCAATGGTACCGCTGGATTTGCGGGTCATGATACCCAGAGGTACACCTACCAACACAAACACGATGCAGGTAACTGCCATCGCGTATTTCTTATGAATTTCAACGAGATATTTATTGATCTGTTTTAAATAGCTATTTAGAAGGCGCTCCTGGCTCTCAAGTTTATCGACAGTGCGATTCCAAACCCTGGTTCTGGCTTCAGTGGGTGTGTTTTCCTGGACGGGAATACGCTTGATCGTATCCATCAGCGCAATCATATCCACCAGTGAATCACCATTAAAGAGTGGACTTTTTAGCCTGATGCTATTCATTCTCT
Organism: Candidatus Neomarinimicrobiota bacterium; assembly: GCA_016784545.1. Lineage (NCBI taxonomy): Bacteria > Pseudomonadati > Fidelibacterota > Fidelibacterota bacterium. The sequence continues at coordinate 39,536 of JADHUM010000011.1, read as the reverse complement.
CAATGGTTCGATTAAATCTCTCTTTGTTCTCTTCAATCCTGGTGTACATCATGGCTGGCGTCATTTCACGGTCTCCCCGAACCGCGGATTCACGACGCTTCAGCTCAAGGTTATTTACCTTGACGGTAAGACGGGTTGAGTCAAAATATTCACGTTGATAATCATCCTGTTTGTCCAGATCCAACAGGTGCTTTTCACCGTTGTAAAGGGTAAAGATGATCTGACCACCAATGGTTTCAGTGCGACCCGTTTCTGCAAAAATTGAGACCTGTTCTCTGAGATCGCTTTTGGAGAATATGACGACGCCGCTGAGACCTTCTTCAGTGACCTCATTAACACGAATGTTGTAATCGGGAAGATCATCGATGAAGTATCCCGGGACGATGTCCATATCGGGTCGTTTTCGATAGATATCTGATCCGAGAAGTCTGGCGCGATGGTTCACATCAGGAAGAATTGTGGTATTGAAGTAGAGCGTAAAACTCCCTACCAGAATGGAGAATACCAGGGCTGGGGCCATAATCCGGGGCAATGATATCCCACCAGAGCGCATGGCGGTTACTTCATGATCTGTGGCGAGGCGTCCGTAGGCTAAGAGGACGGCCACCAGGACTGACAGTGGTATGGCCAAAGCCAGGATCCAGGCCAAATTCAAGATGATATACTCCAGAATCACCCAGATGGAGAGACCCTTGCCTAATATTCGATCCATGGCCCGAATGATGAAATTCACCAGAAAGATCATGGTCAGGACCAGCAGCGAATACATAAACGGGGTGAGTAATTCCCGAAAAACGTATTTATCTAAAGTCTTGATCATCGTTCAAGTATAGGAGGGATTGGCGGGGAGTCTATAAGAAAGATGATACTCTTCATTATCATATATCCCACCAATGAGGTTAATGGTTTGAGAATCGTGTCTATTCCCCCTTATTCAGGGGTATTTGTTTCTGATTTGCCCGTTCGGCCAGATACTGCCTGCTTTCCAAATGTGAGACCTGCTACCCAGTCATAAAGGAAATCCGGTGAAGCCTTTATCAAGTGGATGAGCACAGCCATTTGCCATGGAAAAGCGAATCGCTTCCTTTTTCGTTCAATTGCTCTTCGGATTTTTTGACTGGCGCGATCCACATCCATGAGGAGGGGCATGGGAATCACATTCCTGTCTGTCAGGGGAGTTCTCACAAAACCAGGCCGAATATCAGTTACAAAAACGCCTGAGGGGCGCACAGAGAATCGGAGAGATTCCAAATAGGAAATCAGGGCAGCCTTGGTTGCACTGTAAGCTGCAGAGCCTGGAGCACCTCTAAAACCAGCAATACTGGAAACCCCTACAAGATGCCCATGTTTAGCAATGACCATGAATTTTGCGAAAAATTCCAAAGTTTGAGTTGCAGCCCGGAAGTTTAAATCAATTACCTGATTCAGAACTTCAATATTCTTATCACCAGGATATTTCATTTTGCCACTCCATCCTGCGTTGGCAATGACTAGATCAAAACCACCTGACTCCTCCTGGGCAACCCCAAGTGCTCTTAGAAAGGCCGGTTCGTCCGTGGCATCACAGATCAGAATATGGACTTTTCCACCTGCTTTTTGAATTTCTTCTGCGAGACTGGTGAGTTTGCTTTCAGATCTTGCCAGGAGCCACAATTCCGCCTCTGATTTGCCATAATCCAAAGCCAATTGTCTCCCGATACCTGTACTGGCACCCGTGATAAAGATTTTTTGGTATGTATTTCCCACATTCCCCTCAGTTATTTCAGGGTGACCTCAGGCATATCCGAAGCACCACAATTTTCTCTGACCTGATCAGGTGTTTTTCCCCCGGGAATAGATACATGGCAGGCTGGATGAGAAATTCCAAAACGTAAGGCAATCTGAGCCGGGCTCCAATCCGAATAACGGCTATATAAATTTTCCATGGACTCCATTTTAGTCAAATAGCTATCCAGCTTATCAGCATCCAGATTAAAACGGCGATGATCATCACCTTCAAAGACACGCTTCCGATCAAATTTCCCACTAAGCAGTCCAAACAACATGGGAATGCGCACGATAACGCCCACCCCATATTTAATGGCTTCTGGGAAGAGCAATTTTTCAGCCTTGCGCTCCAGGAGGTTATAGCGAACCTGGATCACATCCAGCAAATCGTGGTGTCTTTCAAGGAGGTATGCTTGCTCAGATTCCTTAAATGATTGGATGGAGAGTCCTGCATGTTGAATCTTGCCCTGCTCCTTCAATCTTGTCAATGCTTCCCAGGGATCATCCCACTCGAGCTTTTCAATATCGGGACTATGGAGTTGCAGGACATCCAGGGTTTCCACGCCGAGGCGTTTGAGACTCTTCTCCGCTGCCTCGATGAGATATTCCTTTTTATAATTCTGCTGAATGGCTCCATAGCCATTGTCTGTTTCTTCGCCTGCATAGTAAAAGTCATTGCCTGCTTTGGTGGCAATGATGAGATCACCTTTTCCCCGTTCTTTGATAACCTTAGCAATGAGATCCTCTGAATGGCCAAAGCCATATACATCTGCTGTGTCAATAAAGGTGACACCTTCATCCAGGGCTGTGCGAATTGCTTTTAGTGAAACCTCATCATCTGTGGGTCCCCAGTTCATTCCACCAATAGCCCATGCTCCAAATCCAATCGTGGAAACTTTGGGTCCCCGCTTACCTAATTTTGTGTATTGCATTAGTTTTTTCCTATATTGTGCATTCAAATTGCATTCTAGTCTAGTCTATTACCAGGCCTGAATGGTTTGGGCTAAAGCCCTGAAATATTGATTTCCATACCCCCAGCCTGAAGGCTGGGGTAATTATGAGTTAAAAAATAGTTCTTAATTACCCCGTCTTTTAAGACGGGGATTGCGACGAGATCAAACAAAGCGGGCTTTAGCCCAACACACGGTCTACTCAGTGACCGAACGCATCAAATCTTCTATGGCACCTGGAGTTGACATGATTTTGGAAAAGGTGGTCATGGTCAAATCCGGAAAAGCCAGAGCAATCCTGTAGCGACCATGCATCATGACAGCAGTATTACCCATCAGCAGAATTTCATAAGGTAGGAACGCTGTATGTTTGGGTGTGCTGATATCAATAATAGGCAGGAAATGTTCTTCACCGTTTTCACCACTTAGGGCAATACCATACAGTTTCAGCTTCTGACCAGGAACTTCATAGGCATAGACCTGCTCGGTATCGCCACCCTTGGAAAGCTTGGATTGAATAATGCTTTTTCCAACCTCATAACTTGAAAATTCTGTAAGTTCAACCACATCCTGGAAGTATTCCATACCGAACATGTAGTGGTACTTGCGGATATCCTTTGGCGTCATACCCTCTTCTGCACCAAAGGCTTCATCCTGTACCGTACCCAAACCAACCATGGCCTGCTTCAGCTTTTCCTGAACCAGGAGAAATTTATCTTCAACGTCTGAAAAATTCTTCTGGAAATAGGCATTTCCCAGGTAGATGGGGTTTGTATATGAAATATTTACTGTGTCATTTTCAACAGTCAGACCTACCCGTAAGGCGGCAGCAAATCCCGTTAATCCACCAATTGCTTGAACTGATTCAATCATCTCAGGGGAATTAACAATGAATACCCATCTCATTTCGTCCAGAGCAGGTTGGTATTGGCCTAAAATGGTAAATCCGGCAGCGCTAAGAGCCTGACCAGTTTTGTCACGAACTACATCAAGGGTTTCAGTGCTTTGTGCTCCCATGGTATATGGCTTTAGCTCTTGCCCAATCAGCATACTGCTCACCAAAACCATTGCCACAATAAATAAACGTTTCATCAAAATCACCTCTGATACTATATGGTTATTGCGCAATCTATCAATTAAATCTTGTATCCGCTGACCAATTTCCAATGATCTCTATGGCCTTTGGAATTAACCTCACCTTAAATGCCCTCTGAACAGGATCAAATGACTCACCATCTATATGGGCCGGTATGGGGCGATCACTTTCAATGGTCAACTCTTTGGTCTGGTACATTTTAACCTCTGGGACCGTATCTATGGTGCCATCATATAGTTTTGGGAACACCTGTAGGATTCTGAACCTCGTGATGTTCTGCAAATAGCCCACATCAAATACACCATCATCTAATACCGCCTTGGGAGTGAGCCTTAAACCCCCTCCGACATTCCAGCCATTTCCAATGCTCAGAAGAAAGACCTTCTCATCGATAACAACATCGTTGAATTTGATTTTAAGGGGCATCCTCCGATAGGTCAGATAGGTACCTCCAATAGCTATAAGGTACTTTGGAGTACCATGGAGAAAGGGCAGCATTTTCCCTATGTCATTTGCTCGACCTTCAAAGCCAAGACCCATAACATTGATAAAGCGTCGACCATTTACTTCACCCACATCAATATTTTTGGCATCGTGTGCCAGCAAAACATCGACTGCAGCCTCCAGATCGCCTATGGGCAATGAACAACTCCGCGCGAAATCATTCCCAGTACCTATGGGTATAATTCCCATTGGTTTGTGAAGATCTGGCATGCCATTTACGATTTCGTTTATGGTTCCATCCCCTCCCACCGAAACAATGACATCAAATTCGGAGCCCACTTCTCTTACCAATTCTGTGGCATGATCACGTTCTTTTGTGAAGTGGAATTCAAATTCTGCATGGCGTGCTCGCATGAGGCGTTCGATATCGGGCAGAGCCTTCATGGTTGAGCGGCTCCCTGCTTCAGGATTGACTATCAGTAAATAGCGGTGTTTAGATGTGGATTTTGGCATAGGCACCTATAAGGTTAATGAAAATGATTTTAACAACATCCCGGGACACACAATGGCACTAAGTTCTCGTCCGTCATAGGTCCCCACATCGGGGTTGATATGCAATTTCTCAGTTACTGCCTCCAGATTTTCACCGAGGAAGCTATAAATACTGTCATCAAACCGCATATTCTCAATAGGAGCCACAATTTTACCCGCTTCCACCCAGAAGCAGGCATAGCGGGTCATACCGGTAATCCGTCCACCGATCATGTCGCTCCAGTTCAAATAATGGAGGTTTGAGAGATACACACCTGTACCCAGGGCTTCCAGAACATCAGATTCCCTTAGTGAGCCAGCTGCCATTGAAGGAGCCCGCATGCTCTCACCTTCTGACGCATAATTTGATTCGACACCATATTCTTTGGCAGTCCTTGTACTTACCAAAGTACCTGCAAGCTCACCCCGGTTGATCAGATCAGTCTTTTCTGGAGCCACTTCCCCATTTCCATTAAAACGAGGGGCAAAACCTGAGCTAAAGTCTTCTGAGAAAGAGAACAGAGAACTCAATTTGACATTTTCATTGCGCATTTTTCCCAAACAGCTTTCACTCTGACGAATGGCAGCCTCAGAAACACCACCCCATGAAAACATGGAGAGAATGTCTGAGACACCTGCTGCTGCGATAAAAGTCCTGTAATCGCCAGGTTCAATCTTTTTGGGTGGCAGTGACATGAGTTCCAACTTGGTAATTGAATCAGCCAGGAATGCCTCATAGGCCGTCTGATCCCATTCTGTGCCGGCAAAAGTGGCTTTCACCATTTTTTCTGAAGGGGTAATGAGTGAATAATCCAGGGAGAATGAATCTGAGGCAAACCAGTGATATCCACCAGATGAATTGGCACTGCCCTGATAAACTCGACCGGAAGCCCAGATACCTGTTAGATCAACATCGCCCATGGGAGGTAACAGGATACCAGGAATCGCATCAGCGTCAGGCAGATCGCCTTGTTTTTCACTCCGACTGGTTTCCGTGCTTTCAGGTAGAACCAGATATGGATCTTCTGGTAGCTGAACCACCTCTGCCCTTAATCGTTCTAATTCTCCCCGTGCTCTGCTGAGATCTTCTTCAAGGCCACCAGAAAGAGAGATGCTGCCAGTGGTTCTTCTGCCATTTAATATGAGATTAAAACCAAGATCAGCCTCATCAACATTGCCTATTTGTCTGACCTTAGCTGCATTGATGCGAGTAAAGGTCGATTGCTCGCCTCCAAAACTCAGCCCCAGACATTCACCTTTTCGGAGCTCAGTCATAATTGTCTGGTTAATTTGTTTAAATAATTTTTCCATTGGGTACCTCAATAAATATTTTCAGCTATCAGAAATGTGCGTTCTCCAGTAGAGCTCTTAGGCTCCACCAAATATCTCCACACCTTCAAACAGACATAATGGGCTAGCGTGTCCCACGCGAATGATCTGGTTGGGTTCGCCTTTGCCACAAAATGGAGTACCATATATTTCAAAGGTATCTCTATTGCCCAGCATTTTCAGGCTACGCCAGAATGGGTTGGATATGGCTCTGTAATTTGGATTCTTAACCGTTTTGGTCAGTTTCCCGTTTTCAATGAGCTTGCCATATTCACAACCAAACTGAAATTTGTTTCTATAGTCATCAATGGACCAGGATCGATTAGAGGTCATAAAGACACCCTTCTCAACAGAAGCAATCATTTCATCACTGGTTGAATTGCCTGGTTCCAGGTTGAGATTGGCCATTCTATCAATGGGGGCTCGGTTCCATGAGCTGGCCCTGAAATTAGCAACGCCATTGATTCCTGAGCGTAATTGACTTTCCTTGCCACCCAAACCGCGAATCAGGAGACCTTCTTTGATAAGAAACTCTTTCTCGGCCTTCAAACCACCGTCATCATAGGCATAGGATGCAAATTGATTCTCCACATAAGGATCAAAAGTGATGTTCATGAGGGGTGAACCATACTGGAGCTTGCCAAAATCTTCCAAACGGACAAAACTCCAACCCGCATAGTTGCGCTCATCACCAAGGATTCGATCAATCTCCAGGGCATGACCCACACTTTCGTGAATTTGAAGCATCATCTGGTCAGGGGCGAGAATAAGATCCATGGTGCCAGTTGGACATTCTTCGGCAGTAAGCAGTTCAACTGCTTCGGCACCGATATTACGACAACGTGCCAGGACATCAGCCTCATTGAACACTTCCATACCTGCCTGGTAGCTCTTGGCCAAGAGACCACCATCTGTCCGTTTCTGGGTCACACTGCCTTCATGGGCAATGGCAGAATAATCTGCAGAGACCATGAGGTATTTCTGATCAACATCGCTTCCATTGGAAGAGACAAAATGAGATTCAGTGTCCACGGTACGAGCCATGGCATTTGTAGTGACCACCTTATCTGAGACTTTTAATTCTGCAGTGGCTTTAATGAGCAAATCAGATAACTCACCTGGTGAAAAGGCATCGGCGGCTGTTTGAAAGGGTGAGCTGTAGCTCCCCTTTGCCACTGGTCGTGCCTCCACACCAAAAGAGTGCAGACTATATTTGGTTGCTGCAGTCGCTAATTTAACAGCTCTCTCGGCAGCAGCCTGTATACCTGGTTTATCGAGACGGCTGGTGCCATAGTAGGCGAACTGACCATTCACCAATACTTCTACCATCACACCTTGCTTTGATTCTCTTGCATTGGCTTCTGGTTTCCCATCCCTTATCAGTCGAAATCCTGTATTTTCCTTTACATAACGTAAGCCGATCCAATCGGCTCTTACGTCAATACCAGAAAGTATTTGATGTAGATCCATTATATTTCCTTCGTTTAAATCAAGCTTGCTTCATCAGAGTTGATTGAGCCATGAAAACTAAATGAAGAGCCCTCCACAATCAAGTCCTGCCTCAAGTCATCTCAGGGAATTATCTGCAAAAATCATACGCTTTTTTAACTATATTGATTCGACCACATTGTAATCAAACAAGAGAAGAATCTATGAAAAACCTCATCATTTTCAATCCATGGGCAGGTCATGGACACGCTGGTAAAATTTTACCTCAAATCGAAGCATATCTGCATGAAATCGATTTTGACTACGATATTCTAATTACAGAACATCAGGGCCATGGAGTGGATCTCACCAGGGATGCAGATTTTAGTCAATATGGTGGCGTGATTGCAGCTGGCGGTGATGGTACCCTCTATGAGGTCATCAATGGCTATTACCGCAACGACTCACCAGTCCGTATTCCCATCGGTGTTTTACCTGTTGGAACAGGCAATGCCTTTGTAAGAGATATGGATTTGCACCATCACGACTGGAAGCCTGCACTCGATATTATTAAGACCGGTGCAACACGGAAATTTGATGTAGGACATTTCACAACAGAGGGTAAAACCTATTACTATTTGAACATACTTGGTTTGGGTTTGGTTGCGGATATTGGAGCCACAGCCCTAAAGATGAAAGCACTGGGGAATATTTCCTACACGCTGGGGAGTCTTTACCACATTTTAAAATTAAAGCCCTTCAAAATCAAAATGGAAATTGACGATCAAGTCATCGAGAGGGAGAATGTCTTTGTGGAAATTTCCAATACCCGTTACACGGCGAACTTTCTCATGGCTCCGGCTGCAAAAACCGATGATGGTCTGCTTGATGTGACAATTCTCGGTCCAAAAAGTAGAATCGGCCTCATCAGGAGTTTCCCAAAGATTATCACCGGAGAGCATATCCATATGAAAGAGGTCGAATGCTTTCAGGCCAGCCATATTCGAATTGAAACAAACATCCCCAAGATTTTGACACCAGATGGAGAACTCATGGGATCTACTCCCCTGGAAGTGGATTGCCTGAAGCAGGCAATTGAGGTCTTCTGGAAATGAGATCATTAGCATCCCTCTACTATTGGGTGGTTGGCTGGGGTTATTATGGACCCGTCCTGCTAATTTTATTTTTTCGATCCTACTTTCAAGCGCCACGAACCTATGATTCATGGATTAGACGTCGCACTTTAACTCTTTTCAAGCTGTTAAATTGTAATCCACAGATTGAATATGCAGAAGCTCTGCCTGAGGGGGAACCCCTCATTTTCATGGCCAACCACAGCAGTCTCATCGATCTACCGCTTTTAAAAGCCGTCATCCCCCAATGCTATGTGGGTCTGCTGGCAGAGAATCATACCAACTATTTTCTATATGGATCGATGGTGAAACGGATGGGAAATATCCCCATTAAAAGGGATAATATTCGTAGCTCATTGAGAAGTTTTAATAAGGCTAAACAAGCGCTTGAGAAGGGCTTCCAGGTTGTCGTCCTACCCGAGGGTGGAAGATCCCCAACAGGCCAGCTTATGCCTTTTAAGCGGCTGGTTTTTCGATTTGCCAAAGAGAGTGGTGCTCATATTGTACCAGTATCATTTTCTGGTGTTTTTAACATGAATAATAAGAATTCCTTTCATTTAAACCCGAGTCCCATCGTCGTTCGATTCGGAAAACTTATCCGGACCGATGTAATAGCTAGCATGGAACTGGAAGATATCATGGAAGCGACCTATCAGGAAATACACAAAGGATTGGAGCCATTCGAATCTGGAGAGGCAATGGAGCAATAGGTCATGTTTTTAACCCGATAAGCTACATTTTAACTTGAGGTACAAACACCAGGGGGTTAGAGATGTTCAATCCAAAAATAATGTTGATGCTGGGATTCGCTGCAATTTCAATAGGTGTAATAAGCCATTGCCACCCCCAAAGCATAGTTGAGGATCCAATGAATTATTCAGACCAGATAAACGATGCAATACGAAATGGTGAGTTTGGCACTGCCAGTCAATTGATTGATCAATATCTTGAAGTTGGCAATCTCTCAGAAGAAGATCAAACGTCCTACGTCTTTGAAAAAGAGCGACTGCGACGCATCAGGGCTGATTTTACAGCAACCCCTGATGAAGTGTTGGAATATGTCAAAAAATATTATCCAGAAGTAACACAAGCAGACATGGAGCGATGGGAGGCGGAAAAATCTCTGGAATTTATGGTCATTGATGGCAAAAAGTTTTATTTCGCCAGGGCTGCCCGCAATCTGTTCCGTATTGATTCCAAAATGAAATTGATTTGGCAGAAACAACACGCTGAGGATGAGATTACATCTGGTTCAGGTGCCAAACTGGATCTGGATGATCATAACGCCAGGATCATCAACGCAGCAACTATAACAAAAAATATATTTGTTGAACCAAAACAAATACATATAAAACAGAGCGTGGTAGTCCAGCCAGATGTAGTCCCAGCTGGTGAGATGATCAAATGCTGGATACCCTACCCCCGCTACATTGAGGGTCGTCAGGAGAACATCCACATAATTCAAACCTTTCCAGGTAAACATCAGCTAGCGGATCCATACGCTCTCCAGCGAACCGTTTATATGGAAAAACCGGCCAGAGCAGGACATCCCGCCAAATTTACTGTCGAATATGAGTTCACCTCCCATGGTGTTTTCCAGGCGATTGATGTTGAACAGGTCACCCAACTCAAAGACAAAGAAAGTTTGAACAAGTATCTTGAAGAGGAGGCTCCCCATATTGTCTTCACAGAAGATTTGAGAACTCTGGCCCGGGAAATAGTGGGGGATGAACAAAACCCCTATATCAAAGCTCAACTCCTGTTCGCCTGGGTAGACAATAATACACCATGGGCATCTGCCAGAGAGTATTCCAGTATCCCCTGCATTCCTGAGTATGCCCTCCAGAATCATCATGGGGATTGTGGTATTCAGACCCTGTTTTTCATCACCCTCTGTCGAATCAGCGGCATCCCGGCTCGCTGGCAATCCGGTTGGGAACTGCAACCACCGGATGACAGTATGCACGACTGGGGTATGATATATTTTGAACCCTATGGCTGGGTTCCCATGGATGTCACTTATGGATTACGCAAGAGTGATGACCCCCAACTCCGCTGGTTCTATCTCAGCGGCATGGATAGTTATCGCATCATTTTTAATGACGATATCAGTCAGCCCTTTGTCCCTCCCAAACAACATTTTCGCTCTGAGACTGTCGATAGTCAACGTGGCGAAGTGGAATGGTCAGGTGGGAACCTGTACTTTGATAAATGGGAATGGGATTTTGAGTGGAAAATTCTCGAATAGAGAAATTCGGAAAACTTAAACCGGGCTTCTATTCCTGGTCTGATTCTTCAGTCAGATTTTGCTCGACCCTATTCCGACCATTGCCCTTGGCCTGATAAAGCGCTCTATCAGCGGCTTCCAGTAAAACAGAGGGATGGCTTCCAATGTCAGGGATGAGTGTAGCTACGCCCAAGCTAAGTGTTACCACCTCTGCCATTGGTGAGGATTTATGCTCCATATTTAAATCAAACACATTCTTCCTGACCCGTTCTGCAATCTGCATGGCTCCCAGCCCACTGGTTTCTGGTAAAACCAGACAAAATTCTTCACCCCCATAGCGGGCGGTTAAATCACCAGGTCGGTTAACGGTATCCTTCATGGCTTGAGCAACACGAATAAGGCACTCATCACCCCCCTGGTGACCATAGGTGTCGTTATAGAGCTTGAAGTGGTCGATATCGGAGAGAACCACGCTGAGGGGACGTTTTTCACGGAGCATCCGTTTCCATTCGCGATCCAGTTCTTCATCCAGACGGCGGCGGTTGGCTATGCCGGTTAACCCATCAACTCGGGATAATTCTTCCAGACGCTTGTTGGCAATCTGCAATTCAGCTGTTCTATCCTCGACCAATTCCTCAAGGTTTTCTTTGTGCTTAAGCACCTCATGTTCAGCTGATTTACGACTCTCAATTTCAGCCTGATAGGCTGTATTGGTTCGCTCAAGTTTGGTACGCTGGAGATCAATAGTGGCATATGCTTTTGAGAAGCGGATTGAAATCAAGAAGGCCTGGGTTAAAATAAAAATCAACAATCCCAGTGAAATGAGATGCCCAGTATGAAGAACATTGGCAACATAAAGAATATCATTCATAAACGTGACCACAATGGACAGAAACCCCACCAGAACCATGGTAGACCCTTCTTCACCTCGGATGAATGCCAGGACAAGACCATATATGACGTATAGCATGACCAAAAGACTAAAAGGTTGGAAGTACTTGAGAGAGGATGAGAAGGTATCAACTGGGGTAAATAGTACCAGGAGAACAAAAAGTATGGAAATGCCCACTATAACCTGACCCAAACGCTCGCTGAGTTCATCGGGGAATTGTAAACGAACAAAAAGATAGAAAATCGGGATGCCGGTAAAAAAGGTTAGATACTCAATTTTGACCAGCATTTGCCACGAAATAGATGGCCAGATTTGATGGATAAAAATTTCACCTGTGATCAGGGTTCTCAAACCGATGATCAGGCAGAATATCCCAAAATAGAGGGCTGCGGTTCCACGGGTACTCAGTGAGAAGATGCCGAGGTGATAAATGCCCATGACAAAAATGGTACCGAACATAAACAGCGCCATGGCGACTTGTTTCTCACGGTATTCATAAATTTCCTCAGTTGTCCCAAAGGTGATAGATTCCCAAAGCCCGCCCAAACGATGATCATAATTTGATACATCAACTCTTAGCGTCAATTGATTGGACTGGCGTCCTAGATTGTAAATTTTTGGTTCATACAAGGGCCGGGACATAGCAGGATCAACAGAATAGATTCCTACACTTCCCACAAGATCTTCATTAACAAACAGATTATAGGCTGTGCCTGCCGTGCTGAATTTTATAGCATAGGATTCAGATTTTTCAGGGATGAGAATTGTGAGGAAATAACTTCCAGCACCATGTCCTGGGAGCTTAATCCCATTGTAGCGATAACCCTTCCAGGAATCTGGGACTTCAATATTGATATGGTCATCAGATGAGGCAATAGCTGTGGAACTGGTGTCCCGCCAAACAAATCTCCATTCCCCGTCAAGATTAAGATGACCGATAAATTCATGGTCCCTTAGATCAAGAATTCCATTTTGGGCAATGGGTTTTTTGCCTGCATTACCTGAACAAGCAACAAATAGCACTGCCAGAAGAAATATAACAATCCCAGATTTTGTTAATGGCCACAATCTTTTTGTAAGCATGTGTCCCCTTTAAAAGTCATCCCGAATTTCAGGTATTAGCTTGATGAAAATAGGTGCCAAACGTACACGTATCAAGGTCTTATCTCACTAGAAATCGTGAACTAAGATAACATTTTTGTATAAATCCTTCATCTCGTTTTGAAGTAAAGATAGCTATTGGCGGCCAGTCGTCCCGACAAAAACGCCGCCGCTGCTGCAGTCACACCAATTGCTGACAAATGAATAATACCTATATAGAGTACGGTAATAATTGTTAAGACTTCGATGATGGTGGCATTGGTAATGGGGCCTGTCTCTCCAGCTCGAACCAGGATGGCTCGCTGCATGGATATCAGCACCGTTGAGGCAGGAAATAAACCCATGATCAACAGGGGTGTCAGGGCTAATCCAGTCAACTCAGCACTTAGCCCACTCACATTTGAAAACCACAATCTTGACAACGGTGTGATCGCTGTAATTATGAGGGCCGAAGCAAGTGCTAGTCCCAGGAGTGCAGCAAATTTATATATCAATCTGTCGTTCTCTTTACTGGACCCCAACATGGTGATGGCAGCTTCCTGAAATGAAAGTCCAATGCCCCTGAACAAAAATACGAATGAACTCACCACCGGTAAGACAGCCAGAGATTCCAGAGCCATGTTGCTCTTACCAATAAAGAAAGTGATCAATGGGTGAACCCCGAGCGTCAGTATTGATGTCAGAGCAAGTGGGTAATAGAATTTATTGATGAACTGGAAGGTCAGTGGCAAAGCAGATTCCGCCTGTTGTTCCTGTGGATCCTGTGCGGATTTAAACCTGCTTAAAATTGGTCTGACCATTATTCTGGTACTTATGGCTTCCATGGTTACCCCCGCCGATAATGCGGCGGTACCGATATATACACCGGGGAGTTTAGTGAAAATAAACAAACCCAGAGCAGTTGATGCCATGGAAAAGAGACGGATGACTGTTCCATAGGCTACACGTCTTGTGGCATGATTGCTGATCAATACGCCTTGATAGAATCGTCGAAAACCAATGGCACCAGGCCAGGGCAATAAGATGATGGTGCCTACGTGGGTTAATTGTGCCACATTCTCAGGCAATCCAATTAAGTCAATAGTAATAAAAAAGAATATCTTAGGTATGATAAGAATGAGCATGAATACCGTAATGATGCCATTCAATATCCAGGTGTATTGGCGGAGTTTTCGCAGTGATTTGTAATCTTTGACCAATGATGTGGAGGCCGTCATCATCATGATAACCGGTGCTTCCACTATGAGGGCAAATGAGAAGGCAACGCCGTAGGCAGCCAGGTTGAATTTCGGGTCTACAAGACGGGCAATAATGGCTGCAATAAAAGGTCCCTCAAGGGACATCATAAGCCAGGTCCCTGCAAGGGGTAACCAAAACTTGAAAATTTTTCTGGCAGTCAGTTGTTCCATACTACGATCAATCTAGACCAACCTGGTAGGTTTGTTCAATATACTTTTAATTGAAACGATAACTATTCAACCTGAATTAGCTGAAAAATCTATTTGTAGTGAAATTCGCCTACAAATATGGATTGAGGTTTTAGCATCAGAGTAAACACATAACTGTGGTTTGCTCCGTCGAATCGGGGTTTTAATTCTAATTCTTCCGTTTCAATTATATCTTTTTTCCCCTCTTCGGGAGGTAATAAACCAGGTGAATAGTGAACCGCCGCACTACTGATTTCCAATTTGCGATCCACTCCCTGCAAATTTATCTGGATTGATTTAGCCTCCAGACTTTCATTTAAAACGGTAACAATAACTTCATCCGGATTTTTGAAAGTCAGGGCATTTAATCCATCCTGGGTGGGATCAATGGTTGCTACGATGGTAGCTCGCTTGGGAACCCGTTTCATGAGCTGTGATAGCAGAGAAAAAACAGGTTTCTCACCACCATTGAGGTCCAAAAGTCCCCAGGACCTTTTTTTGTATTTCACATCGGCAGGGGCGTCATATAGTTGATAGAGAAAAGGTACGACTTGCTTATGTTTTAATAAGTCCAGGGTATTTGAATAGACCCGCAGCGCGTATGGCAATGTGAAAGTTGCACTATAGTAATAAGTTTCAAATGTATTCAAGTTGCCCAGAAGGTCATATTGATTGGGATCTGGATACTGGATATCGTTAAATTTTGTCTCAGAGGTGGCAAATGAGGTAACCATCAGAGGTTTTCTTGATTCGATCCTGTCCAGATATTCAAAGAAACTTCCAAATGCAGGACCGATCTGTGCACCTTCAATCGTATTTTCCCAGCTATGTACTGTCCAAAATGGCAGGATATCAAAACCAGCCTGATCAAGATCCATATACCAGGTTTCCAGGTCCCCGGCAAAAGCAGGTGAAGAGAGTCCCGGTCCCAGAATAGCAACATCTTGAAAATCCCGAAGATCAAGCTCGGCGCGGGTGGCATGAACCAATTCGTTAAACAAATCGGAGTTAAGAGCCAGGGAATCACCTCTCAAAATATCCGGGGTATCCAGTAGCTCAATATAATCTGCTGGAACATCTTGATAGAGCAGCTCATCAACTTCCTCAGCCCACCAACCTGCAAAGCCTTTCACATCAACCAGTCTGCCATAATCATTCAGAAATTGAGCAGGGATGGCATCCAGACTATAAATCCATTTGACCCCCAGGCGAGATGTGGAAGCACGGAGCGCCAGAATATCATTCCAGTTATCGTCTTCACGTTTGACACGGATATATCTGATATCCAATTCATTAAAGGTTTGGAGGACTTTCATCCTGCGACTGTAAAAACTGATAGGAACATTAGCGCCAAGACCTTCAAAGGGACCAACTTCTTTCTGGAGATCAAATTCAATAGGGATGTATTCACCCTTTTTACGGGTTCCAAAAAAACTGCATGACCACATCAGACTCAGTATGAAGAGGATGATCCATATCTTCATTGCATGTTTGAAGAAGGGAATTTTTCGCATGGATTTAATTTCTACTGACCATTGACTGAGTCAACTAAAACCTGAACATTTGTTGTGAATAACATTGCTACCAGAAAAAGATTCTATTCTTTTTGTTTGGCCAGTTCCAGTTGCAGGATGGTTTCTTTATAGCCCTTTTTAATTGCTATCTCTGCTTCAAGAAAATTCCACGCTGATAAGCCAGTGCTGACATTGATAATCATATTGGGATTGGCCAACTCCACTTGATTAGCTGCTATTAATGACATGGATAGAATGACTGTTTCATGGGCGATTTCAACCATATTGGGCTTCCCTGCCTGGTACCAGGCTTCATCAGCTTTTGGGAATCGCCAGGTGGAGCGGCTATTTTTTAATTGATTGGCATTCATATACTTGAAGGCAGGCTTAGCCAAATGCTCCTCAGGAAAGGCCAGTACATTTACAGCAATGATATAGTCTGCCCCCATGGAACGGACAACATCAATGGGGACCGGGTCAATCATGCCACCGTCAACCAGAACCTGATCATTAATAGCCAGGGGGTTGAAAACAATGGGAATGGACGAGCTGGCCCTGGCTGCGTTGGCCAGATTTCCCTCATTGAGGACAAATAGGTCACCTTTCAGGATGTCAACCGTTGTGGCTGAAAAGGGAATGGCCAAATCTTCAATGTTCTGATGACCGTATAATTCATCCAGAAAAGCATGAATTTTCTGACCATCAATAAATCCACGAGCAGGAAAGACAGGATCGAGGAGATTTAAAACATCTAACCAGTCACTTGTCAGCGCTACTTTGGACAAAGAGTCCACACTGAGACCTGAAGCATAACCACCTCCTATAATGGCGCCCATGCTGCTGCCGGCAATCATATCAATTCGTATACCTGCTTTTTCAAGAGCATCCAGGACACCAATATGGGCGAATCCTTTGGCGGCTCCGGCTCCCAGTGCTAGACCAACAGTAAAATCCTGTTCCGCTTTCCCTTGAAGTACCAGTTTGAATTTTTGGTCCAGAGAGGATTCTGGGGATGCACCGTTTACCGACCCCCAGATAGCCAGCGAGGCAACAAACACACAAATAGTTCGGTGCAAAACTGTCATTTATTTAAAGATATCATTAAGAATTGCAGCGAGATGAAATCCACCTTGAAGCAAGCGATCCTCCATGAGCTCCCTATTCTTGTATATATAGGGCCAGGATAATTTTCCATCTCCTATATCATAAACCTGAGGATGGACTCCCCGGGATGCGTGGACAAAGCCCAGAATGTCTGGATCCAGAAGCTCTGCCTTGCGCTCTGCAGTCAAGCCAAGTTGAATCTGTTGAGCAAATTCAGTATAACTGTATTGCATATGATCGATCATTTGTGAATCCCACACCCTGTGCAGATTTGTTTCATCTCTGAACCAGGTGACCTTCACATCATTCCCACCCCTATCTGTGCCATTCCCAACATGCAAGGGTTGGTGGAGATCTCCAACGATATGGACGATGAAGCGGAGGACATCCTTTTGGTCTTTTTCATCCAGCATACCTTTCTTAAGAAAATCTGTGAACTCAGATACTTTTTGGACAGCTCGACCTCCATCGTCTGGTCCCCTGTATTCCAGACTATCCAGAACCGTACAATAATGCCAATCGTTGGCATGCTTCCAGTCAGGATCAGATTTGATCTCATCTGCCCAATTGGCAATTCTGGCCAGGTCGGTATGACCAAAAATTTTTGTGAGTTCAGTTTTGGCCTCTGGTGATAAATTCTCTTCAGCAATTATACCAATTACTCTATGGCCGGTTTTCCCCCAACCAAGTAGAACTGTTGCAGTAAGCAGAATGATGATGAACTGTCGCACGTTGAGCTCTCCCAAATATTATTATGGCTTTCAATCTAATGTGATATAATTCAAACTCATTAATAAATCCATGGTGGGGCGCTTGATTTCGTGTTTGAAATTATGATCTCCCAGGAGCTGGTTCTCCAGCACCTCTGGAGGAATTGGAATCAAAAATATTAAGCCCGGAAGCCTGTTTAGTATTTCAACACATGGAGGGTATTACGGATAGTCGTGATTCATTTCATTAGCATGACAGTAGAGTTTTTCAACAGCCAAAGCCAGATGGGTTGAGATGACCTGAAGATTAATAAATTTAAGGTGTATTCGCCTCCTGTTGACAGTCATTAATAGTTATATGAATATTTCCTGGGAACCACATTAAGTATGTTATCCACATAATATTCAATAGCTTATATCATTTTCCATTGATTTCAGATTGTGTTGAATATATCTACAGGTGTTGACTCTCTCATCACAGTTCAAAAAGGGTACTCCTTACGGTTGTTTGAATGTATTCAGATTGTCTGATGAATTATGCAACACTTTGGGCAACGATGCTTTTCTCTTGTGTATGGTTGTAACATTCTGTTTTAATTTCTCTTAAGCGTCCTTCTTTTTACTGGCACCTCTCTTGAACTAATAAAGGTGAACTAAAAAGGAGGTTCACATGGTCATATTATTTGTCGTATTGTTTGTTGCTATCGCCATCACCGTCACCTGGTATCGGGGTGTACTTCGTGATCGCGCCCTCAGTCTTTCACCTATAGTAAAAAAGCAGGCATATCAATTCAAAATGGAGAATTTGAACATTCCTGCTGGAATTTATTTCAGCCCCACTCATAGCTGGGCACATATGCAAACCAACGGTCGCGCCAAAGTCGGCGTGGATGCATTTCTGCATGGCCTGACAGGCGTTCTTACTAGCATAGAGGTTCCAGAAGAAGGAGCATCCATCAAACAGGGTGATCCCCTTTTCAGCATCTTGCATGAAGGAAAAAAGCTGGTCATCTCTGCACCAGTATCTGGCAAAATCAGGGGGATCAATTTCGAGGCGCTTCAAAACATGCGTATGACTCATCGTGATCCCTATTCAACTGGCTGGCTGGTTGAAATGGTTCCCAGTAACTGGGAGCTTGAGACCAAACGCTTATATCTCGGGCAACAAACAACAACCTGGTTGAAGGCAGAGTTAGCGCGTATTCGTGATTTCTTTGCACACTCTTTCGCTCCCCCGGATTCTGCAAGTGGTCTTGTCTTACTGCAGGACGGTGGGGATATCGCTGAAGGAGCACTGGCTTTTGCTGGTACAGGTCTCTGGGGCTCCTTTCAAAAGCTCATTCTTGATCAAGCTAATCTTGAGCTCAAAGCAAATACTTGAGCTTCTTGTATGTTGAATATTTCCCTATAGAAGAGAGGATATAGTATGTCATTAGATCGACGAGAATTTCTAAAAACCCTTGGTGTCGCTGGTGCTAGTCTGGGTGGTGTATCTGCATTAGGCAAATCTAAGCCTGAGCCTCAATCTGAAGAGTTTTATGCTATCCTGCACGATATCACGCTCTGTGAAGGTTGTCAGGAGTGTGAGTTTGCCTGTGCCGCTGCCAACGGCTTACCTGAACCTTCTGATTACCCGGATAGTGCAGTAAAGCGAGAATTAAAACCAGATCAATACTCTGTAATCAATGCCGTGGAGACCAGTGTTGGCGAGGTATACACAAAGCAGCAATGTATGCATTGTGCCCAACCTGCCTGTGCCTCAGCCTGCCTAACCAAAGCAATGGAAAAGCATGTGGAGGGACCCATTACCTGGGATGGAGACAAATGCATGGGCTGTCGTTTCTGCATGCTCTCCTGCCCATTCAATATGCCAAAATTCGAGTATGATAGTAATAATCCAAAGATTGGCAAATGCCAGATGTGCTTCTCCAGACTGACTGAAGGCGAAATTCCAGCCTGCGTTGAGAATTGTCCTGCAGAAGGCCTTATTTTTGGAAAACGTAGTGAAATATTAAGGGAAGCTCATCGCAGAATCCTGAATGACCCCAGCAATTACGTCGACCATGTGTATGGCGAGTTTGAAGCAGGTGGAACCTCCTGGTTAAACATATCTCCTGTTCCCTTCGAGGAGCTTGGGTTTAATACCAGTATAGATCACAAACCATATCCAGAGCTAACCAAAGGCTTCTTGTACAGTGTCCCGTCTGTATTCGTGCTCTGGCCTGCCCTCCTATTAGGATTAAGAGAAGCTACAAAACCCGAACCTGGTAAAGATGAGACGGAGGTGGAAGAATGAGCGAGCACATTCTTGACAAAGATCTACAACCAAAAACGAGTCGCTGGAAATTCTTGTTAGGTGAGTTAAAGCCAAAAGGGAAACTGCTCACCCCTTTCAATATTATCTCTGTACCTGTCATCCTCCTCGGTCTGGTATTGATCATTATCCGGTTCTGGAAAGGTCTATCCTCAATTACCAATCTTTCACAGGATGTTCCCTGGGGTTTATGGATAGGTTTTGATGTGGTCACTGGAGTGGCCTTTGCCGGTGGGGCATATGTGCTCACCTTTATGGTTTACATCCTCAGAATGGAGAAATATCACTCAATTGTAAGAGTCACAGTCCTCAATGGTTTCCTGGCATATTTATTTTATGCTGGAGCGCTTTTACTTGACCTGGGACGTCCCTGGAATGTCATTAATCCCATCATTGGAAATTCTTTCGGGACCAGCAGTGTGCTCTTTTTGGTAGCCTGGCATTTTATGCTTTACATGTTGGCAGAGCTCATTGAATTTTCCCCGGCAATTGCTGAATGGCTTGGAGCTGAACGAGCGCGTAGGATACTCAAGAGCCTTACCATTGGAGCCGTAATATTCGGGATCACCCTTTCAACCCTTCATCAATCAGGGTTGGGGGCTCTATTTCTCATGGCCAAGGGCAAGATTCATCCGCTGTGGTATTCAGAATTTATTCCTATCCTCTTTTTCGTATCGAGTATTTTTGCTGGACTCTCTATGGTCATCTTCGAAGGTTCAATTACCCACCGTGTTTTTGCTCACCAGTTGGCAAAGGGTAGTCATAAAAGCCATAACGACATACTGCGTGGACTTGCCAAAATATGTTCGGTGGCAATGTTTGCGTATTTGTTTTTGAAGATTCTGGATCTGGTCCACGGTCATCATTTGAGTCATTTGCTCACATCCTGGGGAGCCTGGTATCTTGTTGAAATAATCGGCTTTGTCATGATACCCATGTTTCTTTTTGTCAGGGGGGTCAAAACGGGTGAGCCCTTCATCATAAAATTAGCCTCACTCATGACTCTTATCGGAATTATCCTGAACAGACTAAATATATCAGTCATCGGTTTTAACTGGATGGCCGTAGATCGTTACATACCTACCTGGATGGAATTCGAAGTCACCTTTGCAGTCCTGTTCCTGGAGATCTGGATATTTCGCTGGGTTTTACATCGCTTACCCGTGTTACGCCCAATAGAAGAAGTTGTCAAATCCCAAAAAATTAAGAGGAGTTAATCAATCATGGATGGATTTAGCTATCTAAATATATTCTCTACAAAGGGTGTTGAGTACCTCATCGTCATCGGCTTTTTTATTGTTGTTATTCCCTTCTGGCGATTGCTCAAGGAAACTGAAATGCCAAGGCTTTCCCTTTCTGCAATTCGCTTACCCCGAGGTGTTTATTTTGATGCGACCCATACCTGGGCGTATCTGGAAAGGGCCGGAAAGATCAGAGTTGGAATTGATGATTTTATAACTGCGCTCACAGGACCGGTGACCCTAAAACTCAATAAACACCGTGGTGAAACCATTAAACGGGGTGAGCATATAGCTACCCTGATGGGAGACGATAAAAGTCTAAAAATTTACTCACCCATAAGCGGTACTTTGAAATCTATCAATAAATCAGCCCTGAAAATTTTTAGTAAGCGTACAAACCATGAGTTTACCGAGAATTGGCTGTTTGATATGGAGCCCAAGCGTTGGGACATGGAAAAAACCATGCTTATTCTGGGTGAGAAAGCTCAGGAGTGGATTAGAAAAGAACATGCCCGACTCCGCGATGTACTCGCTTTTGCAGAGCTCAAATACAACCTGAATACTCAACCCGTCCTGCTCCAGGAAGGTGGTGAGATAGCAGACCAGGTACTTGAGCCAATGTCCTCTGAGATCTGGGAAGAATTTCAGAGTGAATTCATTGATGCTGTAAAAAATTAGCACTACAGGTCACTGAGCTATATTTTTTTGGGGGAGCCTTCAGGGATCACTCCCGGCTCCCCTCCAGAATTGACAAGTAAATATGCATGCGGAGCCACAATGGACACAAAAAAATGCATCTGGATGGAAGCAGGGTCTGTAGACTATCAACTCTGTCCATTAAATCAGAATTGTGATCTCTGTGATTTCCATAAGGAAATGATGAGAGGTTGCCGTACCAGGGTTCCCCAGAATAATACTTCAGGAATAATGATCCGAAATCCTGGTGAATCTGTTGCTGAATTCACCCCTGGACTCCAGTACATCAATCGCCATTTCTGGTATAAGCGTGTGAGTGAGCGCCTAATTCGACTTGGGATTGATAGCTTCCTCTGGCACTTGTTTGCCTCAGTGCACAAAATCATTACCCCGGAAATAAGAACCAAACTGATTGAAGGTCAATGTTTCAGCTGGCTGCAATTGGACGATGGCATCATCTACCTGCGTACACCGGTTTCAGGGCAGATCATCCAATCAAATCCACTCTTTCTAGCTCATGAACTTTCGGATAGTCATCTCTATCTCACACCAGCGAAAGATCTCTGGTTTGTGGAATTGGAATCGTCTGAACAAACCACCCGACTGGAATGTCATCCCAGGGATGAATACCTCTCCCAAACTCGTTTAGACCTGGAAAAGTTGAATGTGCTTATTCAGACTCAGACGGATGAGAAACAGGTTCAACTCACAAGAAAATTCCAGATTCCAAAAAATGAGCTCTCAAAATACTTACTGGAAATCAGCGACAATCATGCCTACATGTGCTAGCTGGCACATATTCTGCACCCTTGATCAGACGACACTAGCCTAAGATGCATAATTGGAGGGGACATGAGTTCAAGGGATAACGGCTTTTCGCCACCTCAAACAAAACCTGCAACCATCTGGGATAATCTAAAAAGACCCAATTCACTCTATGGTCGCCTGGTTATCCTGTTATCCTCCATGTCTTTACTGTTATTTGTATTTCTTGCCTGGCTCATATTCTCAATGTCAAACAATTATCTCGAAAATGTGACCAAAAGGTGCGGGAAGCGGATGTCTACAGTCATTGATCACACGATCCGCAGCAGCATGATTAGTGAGGATCACGCGGAACTGACGGAAGCACTGGCAAAGGTTCAAGGCGTTCCCGGGGTTAGCGCCATCCGTATTTACAACGATGAGGGTGAAATCAAACACTACTCTCCCGGTGCTATGAATAGCAGCCATGGAGAGGATTCCATGTTACCCTGTACGCATTGCCATACATCTGTTGACCCGGGTCAGTGGGGTATGCCTGAAACTTGTGTCTATAACATCCAGGGTGCTGAAGGTCGTACCATGATTGTTTTATCTCCTATTATGTCCACACCAGAATGTCGTTCCTCAGGTTGCCATCAGACCAACGACGACTCCGAAGTCCTGGGTTTCATGGAAATTAAATTGCCACTCACTGAGCTGGATAAGGCCCTGAGCAATATTCTATATGAATATTTTGGCATCATCATGCTCTTCCTCTTACTGCTCATGGCAACCTTGCTATTCTTTATTGAGCGACGGGTAAATCGGCCTTTAAAGCGGATAGTGGATGTGAGTCAATCCGTAACGGCTGGAAACCTTTCCGTTCGTGTAGATGTGAGTAAAAACGAACTCAGAGATGTCCATCAGGTTGGGATGGCTTTGAATACCATGTTGGAATCCATCAATCAAAGTAACCGCGAAATGCATCAGTGGTCCAATGACCTGGAAAACATGGTCAGAATCAAATCTGAGGATATTGCTAGATCGCAAAATGAAATCTATCAGATCGAGCGCCTTGCTTCATTGGGCCGACTGTCATCATCTGTGGCTCATGAAATAAATAACCCCCTGGCCGGGGTATTGACTTATGCGAAACTAGTTTCACGCATACTCCAAAATTCAGAGCTCACCGAGGATAGAAGGGTAGCCATCCTGAAACATCTGGATATGATTCAATCTGAAACCACTAGATGTGGTAATATTGTTAAGGGTCTGCTTAATTTTTCCATGGATAGTAGTCAAAAATTTGAATCGCTACATGTGAATGAAGTGCTTGATGAAACAGCACAACTGATTCAGCACAGTTTTCAAATTTCGGATGTCAGACTCATTACTGATTTTTCAGCATCCAGAGACCAGATCAAAGCCAATGGAAACCAGGTGATTCAGGCCTGTCTGGCTGTGTTGACCAATGCATTGGAGGCCGTGGATGAAGGTGGAGATGGTCTGGTCACCTACCGTAGTTATAATCCCGATATGAAGCATGTTGTCATTGAAATAAAGGATAACGGGATTGGAATCTCTGCCGAGGACCAGGAGCATATGTTTGAACCCTTCTTCTCCAGGAAGAAGGAAATGTCTGGAATAGGACTGGGGCTGGCTGTAACCTATGGCATTTTAGAGCAACACAATGGAAAAGTTTATGTAGATTCTGCACCAGGCAAGGGTACTTCAATTAAGTTTAAATTTGAACTTTCAAACGGGGGAACCGAAGATGGACAATAATCTCTCCATTCTAATCGTTGATGATGAGCTCTCAGTACGTGATTCACTCTCAAACTGGTTCATAGAAGACGGCTATTCGGTTGACACGGCCGAAGATGCAAAAGTCGCACTTAAAAAGATTGAGGCTTTTAACTTTCATATTATTCTGGTAGATATCAAGCTCCCTGGCATGGATGGGCTGGAATTAAACCGCAGGATAAAATCCATCAATGATGAAGCAGTAGTGATCATCATGACTGCTTTTGCATCAGTGGATTCCGCTGTTCAGGCTTTAAAAGACGGTGCCTATGATTATGTCTGTAAACCTTTTGATCCAGATGCTATCACTCACATCATTCGTAACGCCAGCAAAACCATCCATTTGAGTAAGGAGAATATTTCCCTTCAGGATCGAATTAAAAGCCTGGTCAACGTTGAGGATATTATTGGCGAAAGTGAAGGAATTCTCAATGTCCTGGAACAAGTCAGAGTGGTAGCTGAAACAGATTCCACAGTTATCATCAATGGCGATAGTGGTACGGGCAAAGAACTCATTGCCAAAGCCATTCATATGAATTCCTCCCGACGTTTCTTCCCAATGGTTACCGTTCATTGTGGGGCTATTGCAGAAAATCTCATGGAAAGTGAGTTGTTCGGGCATGAGCGGGGTGCCTTTACCGGTGCTCAGTACGCCAGAAAAGGCAAGTTTGAAATGGCCGATGGGGCAACCTTGTTCCTGGACGAAATTTCGACCATATCAATGAAGATGCAGATTGAACTATTGCGGGTTCTGGAAACCAAAACATTTACTCGCGTTGGCGGAAATAGGGAGTTCAAATCAGATTTCCGTGTGATTTGCGCCACCAATCGGGATCTTCAAGCCATGGTGAATGCAGGAGAGTTCAGAGAAGATTTATTCTACCGCCTAAATGTATTTTCAATCATAATTCCACCCTTGCGAGAGAGAACCGAAGACATCAAACTTCTCTCAGAGCATTTTGTAAAATTCTATGCCGAGCAGATGAACAAGGAAACTAAATATATCGGTAAACGAGCCGCCAAGGCTTTGAAAAATTATGATTTCCCCGGCAATGTTCGTGAATTGGAAAACTTGATTGAACGGGCTATCGTTATCGGTACAGGTGACACGGTACAACTCAAAGATCTGCCTTTAGATCATGTCGCAGCTAAACCCACCTGGGAATCAATTCAGGAGATGGAACATCATCACATCAAGGGTATCCTTGAGAAATACGACTGGAATATATCAAGAGCTGCCAAAGCACTTGGGGTCGATCGGGTGACTTTATACAGCAAAATTAAGAAGTATAAAATCGAGAAAGCCAAATAGAAGCGATCAGGGCTGTCTAAATGTCCCGGATCAGGATCATCCCTCTGCAATTCGCTGGTGTTGAGGTGTTGGAGCAAATGATACCTCCCATCAGTGCCCGGTTCAAAATGGAAACCTTAGTAAGTGCGCACAGATTTGATCTTACCCCCTTTTTTGATCCTGTGCGATCTCAATACAATGCAAATGATATCATTCAGAAACTGGTGCCTCTGACTGATGAGGGTGATAAGATTGTTGGTGTTACCGACCTTGATTTGTTTATTCCTGTCCTGAGCTACATTTTTGGACAGGCCTATCTGGGAGGGTCTGTTGCTCTGATTTCCGGACATCGCCTGGAAAACGCCCGATACGGAATGACCAATGATCCCAAACTTTTCTCAGAAAGACTACTGAAATGCATCATTCACGAACTGGGACATACCTTTGGTCTGAAACACTGCCTTTTACCAGGCTGCGTCATGACTTCCACAACCTATGTTGAGGAAATGGACCAGAAATCAGATCAATTCTGCCGAAACTGCAAAATTCAGTTAAAATAGGTCTTATTCTAAAAATCTAGCGAGGGACGTTTTCATAAACATCTTTGATTTCATCCATTGCCAGTTGAATGGCTAGAGTGATGTAATCATGGACCAGCAATTTAATACTCACAAGTTTGGGATTATTATAGAGCCCGTGTGTGATCACATCTCTAGTATCTGTCAACGCTCCGCATAATTCCTTCAGGCTGACGTCTTCCTCCATTCGACGGTGAGACAAATCTCTGGCAAAAGTGATCATGATCGACCGATCTCCATGTCTGACGGATGTGAGCAAATGGTTATACACAACATTAATGTACCATCTCAGATCTTCAACAGGCATTTCCTGATAAAAGCTCAAGCGGGCCTGGTTGTAAGGACTCCTGATTGTTTGAAATACCTTCTCAACCAATTCCTCATGCATGCGAACCATTTCTTCGGCCAGAATCAATGCTGGTCTATTCCGATGGAAGCGACCTATCCTGTCAATATTCATTCTGTGCCATGTGTCTGGTTGTGTTTTTAGATTTTCAATGAGATGTAGTAGTCGTCTGTCTAATTGATGCCTGGCTTTGGGTACCCAGTCCAGTGTATTTCTGGTATATGAACAATCTGTTGGAAAAGATTTATCAATATAGTCAGTCATCCACAGTCTTTCAAAGGGACGCCGTCCAATTAATCGACCCCAGATATCTCTGAACTGGACACCGATCCGGGCAATAAACTTTGGAATAAATATGGGAACCTTTTCTTTGCCATAATAGTGTCTGGTTGAAAGGAGAAAGAGTTCTTTTAGCGACATGGGTTTATCAGAACTGGCCAAAAATATGTTTAAGTCTTCCAGCTGCTCAGATTTTTCAATTATTCTTGCAAACAAGGCGATTATGCAACACACATGAATGTAAGGAATTGCCATGGTCCCATATCCTGGCAGGATGCGTGAATCCCAGCGATTGGATAACCAGATTTTGAGGAAATGATACAGAGGTTCGTATTCGCACCAATCACTACACACCGCGGCTAACCTGACAATAGAACAGGGGAAATTTTGTGAAGCGATCTTAACAAACTCCTCACCCTTGCGTTTCGTGATAGCATATGGATATTCTGCATCTGGAGTGCTTTTTTCATAGACCAGATCTCCAGGTTCAGGAAATTTGCTGGCAACCAGTGAGCTGGTAAAAATGAACCGTTTTACCTTTGTTTCACTGGCCAGTTCCAACAGTTGCTGGGTGGCGGCAACATTGGTTTTTTCATAAATTTCGGAGGAAACCTGGTCCCCAAAATCATAATAGGCAGCGAGATGAAAAATAAAATCAAGATCGAGTTTGCCTGTGGCAGCTCGAAATGCTTTTTCAAGTTGAGCCGCGTCCATAAGATCCACCAGGACCCACTCCAGATTGGGGTGAGGATCGAGTCCAACTTCCTTCTGGGCCCGACGGGCGAAAGCGATCACCTGGTGATTTGGACACAGATGTTTTACAAGATGGCGACCGATGAACCCGGAAGCACCTGTGATGAGGACAGTCTTATTGGTATTTTGAAGTCCCATTTTTTCTATCCAAGTTTGATCTCTGGATCAAACGGTAGTTGCGGACTATCTGTTATGAAATCGAATGTAGGAGGCAGGAGCTTGAGCAATATCGTATGCGTCTTCGATTTCATCTACTGCCATCTGGATGGTCAGGTCAATATCGTCGCGGATGCGCTTCTCAAGATGCTTAACAGAATCAAATTTAAGAAGGTGCTGAATGACTAGATCAGAGAGCGTTTGGTAGACATCAACGACCTCCGCTAATTTAAAGCCTTCATGGATACGAATACTAGCTATAAATCGTGCATAGTTGGCCAGGGATAAACGATCACCTGTGCGCACTGAAACCTTTAATAAATTGTACACAATACTCAGATACCAGGACAGTTTTTCAGTTTCCATTTTCTTATAGGAATGGTATCGAGTGGGGTCTTCAACGCTCATAATTTGATTGATTAAAGCGCTGAGTATTTCTTCTTCCTGATGGACCAGCGCAACAGATATTTCAAGGTTCGGTCTTTCAGGGTTCTTGAATAAAGCCAGGGCATTCTTCTGGTGCCACTCGATGGGGTAGGTTTTCATGTGCTCAATCACATGTAGAATTCTACGCTCCGGCCGGTATCGTGGAATAACATTCCAATCCAGTTCATTCCTTGTATAGGAAGCATCCACATCCATACGTTCGTCAATGTACTTCATCATCCAGGGACGTTCAAAGGGACGACGACCGATGAGTCGGCCGGCTAGATCCATGAGAGACACACCCACCCTGGCCAGAAACACAGGCATATGTATAGCCTTGCGCGTATCCCCAAACACAAATCGGGTACTTAAGTCATAAAGCTCCTGGTGACTCGTGCTTTCATCCGGACTTGCAATGAGCACATCAAAGGGCTTCAACTTTTCTGTTTTGTCAAGGATGGTTTTTAACATTCTGACAAGTGAAACGATGTGAATGTAGGGAACCGCTGATTCTCCCCGACCCCCAAGTACTCTTGATTTCCATGATTTAGATGACCAGGTGTCTATAAATTTATAGAGTGGTCCATATTCACACCAATCGCTGTACACAGCCGCAAATCTCACCACAGTACACGGGAAGGTTGTTGACCACTTCCTGGCCATAGCCTCACCCGCTATTTTTGTAACTGCATATGGGAAATCTGCATCAAGAGAACTCTCTTCAGTGAGTCTATCCCCCCGCTGAGGAAATTCTGAGACCACCAGAGAGCTGGCAAAAATAAATCTTTTAAGACCCAGGTCTGCTGCTGCTTCAAATATTAGTTGGGAGCCCTGAACATTGGTGCGGTGGTATTCCTCATTAGGCTCATTGGAAAAATCAAAAAAGGCTGCGAGGTGAATAAAATAATCGGCACCACCGCTTGCTTTGATTTCATCCATGGCGTCATGGACATTTTTAGCATCGGCGACATCAACCAGTAACCAGGTGATATTTTTGTGTCTCGGAATCCCAACTTCCTGTTGACTGCGTCGGGCAATAGCGAAAATTTGATAATTGTCCTGGTAGGTTTCTACGAAGTTCCTGCCAATAAATCCTGAAGCTCCCGTGATAACTATCCTGGGGAGGACGTTGTCAGTCAACCACTTCCTCCTCGGTGTACAATTCAAGGAAAAACACCATGACCAGTAAACCCATCAAACCATCGCTGACTGCGGAAATCGCTATGACAGGTACCATTTCTGAGAACAGGAAATAGAAAGCCAGAAAAAAGAATGCAATCCATTTGGCAATAATGATGAATAAGATCAAATTTTTCTCGCCCAGTGGGTTTTTAGCCGCCAATAAATAGGCGATAGTCATAACGACGTGAAAGACGCCGCCCTGGGTGGAGAAGAATCGATAGGGGTCCACAGTGAATCCAAACCAGGAAAGCACACCGAAAGGGAGAACTATAAGGGCTATTCCCACACAAAATGAATGCAAGGCTATGAGAAATAGCAGCAATTGAAAGAGGGAAGTATTTTTAAAGATTTTCATGGCTCTAATGCGTTCAAATATCACGCCAAGGTATTTGTCAACATACTTAAGAATTCAAGTTATTGCTTGTGGCTCTCTATTCCCCACTCTTTAAGAATGTGCAGAGCATTTTCAATAACCTTGTCGAACACCCCTTTTATGGTTGGTGTCATTTCCAGATCAAGATTTTCCATGGATTTGGGCTGTATCCCCAATAATGTCATCCTCTTAGCCTTCTTATCCAGAAGTTCGGCGACACTTATCAGGTCTGATAAGCCCAAATGATGCAGAGATATTTTAGGGTCAAGTTGAGCGAGTATTGCATCGTCCTCCAACTTACCCACAGTACCAGGCTCCATCTCAAAATTTACTGCATCAATAATTAAAATGGATTTTTCAGGTCCAAAAAAAGGCAGAAGATCGAGACCGCTGGTTCCCCCATCAACGATCTCGATTTCTGGCTTAAAGTGGTAATGTTCCTGGAGGTGGTTAGCAGCATGGACCCCAATACCCTCATCTTCCATGAGGATGTTGCCCAGGCCGAGGACGACCACCTCTGGGCTAGAGGACATGGACTTTCGAAATATCCTTCCGCTTGTTATCATGCAGGTGGATTGCGCATGCAAGACAGGGATCGAAAGAGTGTACCGTCCTTAAGACCTCAAGTGGTTTTTCCTCATCTGCAATAGGATTCCCCATGAGTGAAGCTTCGTAGGGTCCTACTGCATCATCATCATTCCGAGGTGCAGCATTCCAGGTGGAAGGTACCACGGCTTGATAATTCTCGATTTTACCATTCTTAATAACTATCCAATGCGAAAGAACCCCACGAGGTGCTTCATGAAAACCAAAACCCTGCTGTTCACCCTTGGGAAAAACAGGTGGGTTGAAAGTTGTCATATCGCCGCTGGCGATGTTGTTAATCAAGTAATTATAGTTTTTCTCAAGTTCTTCAAACAGAACGGCTGTTCTGATTGCCCGGGCAGCGTGACGGCCCAGCGTTGAATGAAGAACACTGATTGGTATATCAGATTTGGAACCGGTGATGGCTTTGATCTTGGCAAAAGCAACGCCAGCTACTTTCTGGGTTGTCTCATGACCCTGGGCATACATGTTCAATACGTTTGCCAGAGGACCAACCTGGGCTGGTTTGCCCAGGAATGTTGGTGCTTTCACCCAACTATATTTTCCATCATCTTCAAAATCAGTATAATGAGGTTCAGTTTCACCCTTATACGGATGCAGATTACTCTCACCTTCATACCATGAGTGTTTCACACTTTCCTTGACTCCGTCACGGAAATATTTGTCCTGGAAAGAGGTGATTGGTTTGAGTTTACTGATATCGCCACCAGGAATATATCCACCGGGAGTTCCAAATTGGGTGCCCTTGGTATCAGTTGGAAAATCTGGAACTGACAGATAATCCATGACACCTGAGCCATAACCCAACCAGTCCTGGTAGAAGGAGGCAACCACAGCCACATCCACGATATAGGCATTGTAGATAAAGGATTTCAACTGATCCATGAGACCCTTGACCATCTGCAGACGTTCCATGTTCAATGCAGCTTGACTATCGGGATTGATAGGATTGGAAACACCACCAACTGCCAGATTCTGGATATGGGGTGTTTTTGAACCGAGAATAGTCGTGATTTGGTTGGCTTTTCTCTGAATCTCAAAGGCTTCCAGATAATGGGCAGCCGCAATGAGATTGACCTCTGGTGGTAATTTCATGGCGGGATGTCCCCAGTAACCATTGGCAAAAATACCCAATTGTCCTGATCCCACAAAGGTCTTCAGCTTATCTTGAACAGCCTTGTATTCCTGCCAGCCATTATTGGGATGGTCAGACAAACTCTGAGCAAGTTTTGAGGCAGCTTTCGGATCAGCGGACAGGGCTGAAACAATATCCACCCAATCAAGAGCTGACAGATGATAGAAATGCACGATATGATCGTGAATACCGTGGGCAGCAATGACCATATTACGAATAAATTGTGCGTTAACGGGAATTTCCATTTCAAGGGCATTTTCAACTGTCCGTACGGAAGCAATGGCGTGAACTGTTGTACACACACCACAGATTCTTTGGGTAAAGACCCATGCATCCCGTGGATCGCGGCCTTTGAGAATGGTTTCGATACCACGCCACATTTGACCTGATGACCAGGCTTTGGAAACCTTGCCATCCTTAATATCACAATCAATTCTTAAGTGTCCCTCTATGCGAGTGACCGGATCAACTACGATTCTTTTACTCATTTATATAATCCTCATATCTTCAGTTTATGATTGTTTGATTGCCGGTAAAACCGGGAGTTTTTTGACGAATATCAGATAAGCCATGATCTCAATGGAGATGATACCAACGGTGATCATTATTTCTGATGCTGATGGAAAGTAATGATAGCCAACACCGGGATTGAAAGCCACGAGGAAGGTGTCAAAACGGTAGAGTGCTCCTGCCAGCAGCATTGATCCAGACGACCAGAACAGAGTGGTAGCCTTCATGCGGTTTTTAGCTGAAGCCAGCATGATAATGGGAATCAGGAATAAGACATTCTCCACAACAAAAAAGGCACCCAACATACCATCATTAAAAATATTACCCAGTTGACCACGCCATATCAGATCACCAAAACGGAGTACCAGGAAGAAAATCAATAAGGGAATCATCATGACGCTGAGTTTTCCCAGGATGGGTGTCTCATCCAAAGGTCGTTTCAAGGCCGCAGCTGAGAACAGAGACTCGAATATCACTATTGCATAACCCATGGTGATGGCTGTTGTCAAGAACAGCAGGGGTAACCAGCCGGTTTGCCAGATTGGTGAAAGTTTTTCACCGGCAATAATCATGAGCGATCCAAGGCTGGACTGATGCATAGTTGGGAGTAACACACCCAGGGCAATAAAGAAGAAGAGGAACTTGTTAAGTTTCTTCTTTGTCTCCAACGATTTTTTATGCTCCAGGAATGTTGGTGAAAACTCAATCCACAGAACAAAAACATAGGCACCAATACAGGCTGCTACTTCGAACATGATTGAGTTCAGGTTGATGTGCCAGGGCAGAAATACATTATACATCTGCCAGTAGCGACCGATATCAATAAAAATGGATACACCAGCAAGGGTGTAACCAAAGGCACTGGTCATTAAAGCGGATCTAACCAAGGGATGATATTCACCCTTGTTAAATATGTAGACCAGGAGGGCGATTGAATATCCACCGCACCCCAGGGCTGTTCCAACCAGTACATCATAAACAATCCAGATACCCCAGGGGTAACCATCTGAAAGATTGGTGACAGCACCAATTCCAAATAGAAACCGTTTGATCAGGAGTAAACCGGCGATCATAACCAATCCAAGTAAAACCCAGAATGGCTTGGTGAGCAGTTTGCCACCGAGAGCTTGTTTTTCGTGCATAATCAGCTCCTATCCTTCTGAATTCTTGGTTGTTTGATAAGCACCATAGAGCAACCCACCCAGGAGTGCAATCGGTGCAATCATGCCTTTATAAACGCCATGCTGAATACTCTCTGATTTGGAAGCAGAGGAATTCGCCGAAAGCTCAGGCAGACCCAGTTTGGTAAAAGGAATGGCAGAAAGTAAAAGATACTGAGTACCGCCTCCTTCTTGTTCACCATAGATGTAATTGATATATGGTGCCACTGTCTTGGGACTAACATCACCTTCGTCCAGACTGCGCATGGGATACTCATAGGTGCTCCCGGCAACCAGCTTGATTCTTTTCCTGGCTTCTTCCAACAGATCCGTAACCTTACCAAATAGTGAAGCGCCTGTGGGACAGAACTCACAGCAGGCTGGCATACCACCTTCAGCTTGACGGTGGTTGCACATTTCACATTTCACGATCTCAGGAATGGCTTCAGCATATTCAAATTTCGGTACATTATATGGACAGGCTACCATGCAGTAGCGACATCCAATACAGGCATCTTTGTCATACTCTACAATACCTGTTGTGCTGTTTTTGGTCAGGGCTGTCACTGGACAGGCTGACACACAATCAGGATCAACACAATGCATACAGGCTTTTTTTACAAAGGCAAAGCCATTCTCTTCACTATTACGTGTCGAGGCATCACCATGCTCATAGAGTTTGATTTTATTCAGGGTCTTTTCTGAAAGATCGTAGGATTCATCCCAGATTCCTTCTACACCCCTTGCTTTTTCTAAATTTGCACTTTCAGGCGGCATATCATTATACTGCTTACAAGCTGCCTCACAGGCTTTGCAACCGATGCAGATGGTACCATCATACAGGATACCTACAGCATCTGCCGACAAAGTCTTTCTGATACCGGCAAAAACACTTGTGACATTACCCACAGTCAACGCGCCAGCTGAAAGAACCTTTAAAAAATCTCGTCGTTCAAGGTTCATCATAAACTCCTTATGCGTCTGATTCGGGAGCAGTTTCTTCTGCCTTCATCTTTTTTGCAGCCATGGCACTGGCACCAACAATGACACCACCCACGGCTCCTGCAACTGCAGCACCACCGATAGTGATGCCACCTGCTTTGTCACCAGAGATTTGGGCATATGATGCAGGTGGAGTATCGGTAAATACTTCAGACTGCTCATGGATATACTTGGTGAATCCGACCCCTTCTTCAGAGCAGCCAAAACAGGGATGACCCGTTCCAACCGGCCAGGCACCTGAGCCCACATCACCATAGAGAATGGAGGAACAATTGTTAAAGGTTTCGGGACCTTTGCATCCCAGTTTGTATAGACAGTAGCCTTCACGATGTCCATCATCGCCAAATTGCAGAGCAAAACGACCTGCATCAAAATGAGGAC
Source organism: Candidatus Neomarinimicrobiota bacterium (assembly GCA_016784545.1). NCBI lineage: Bacteria > Pseudomonadati > Fidelibacterota > Fidelibacterota bacterium. Next base: position 4,907 of record JADHUM010000011.1, on the reverse strand, counting down.
GGCGTTCACAATGTTCATGGATCAGGCGACCGTAAGCAAATTTTGGTCTGCCCTTACTGTCAAGCTGAGGTAGTTTTCCCAGTGTGAGATAGTAGAGAACTGTTGAGAGAAGATTATATGGACTGGCAGGACAACCTGGCAAATTGATAACCGGTTTCTCTGTAATAATTTCATGTACACCGGTAGCTCCAGTTGGATTGGGGCTTGATGATTGAACGCCTCCCCAGGAAGCACAGGATCCAATCGCCACAACTGCCGCAGCCCTATTTCCATAGTCATTCAAGATATCCAAAGCGGTTCTACCAGCTATCTTGCAATAGATACCATTTTCTTTAACTGGAATGGAGCCTTCCACTACCAGAATATATTTCCCTTCATTCAGCGTAGCAGAATCATTCAGGGATTTCTCGACCTGATGACCAGCCGCGACACAAAGTGTCTCGGAATAGTCCAGGGAGATCATATCCAATACCAATTCTTCAACGGTGGGATGCGTTGCTCTCAGGAGTGACTCGGTGCATCCAGTGCATTCCTGGAAGTGTAACCAGATTACAGGGGTCCGGGTTGGACTTGTAATGGTTTCTGCAACCCTTGCCACCATGGAGGCAGGCAGTCCCATTGCAGCAGTAATGGCAGTACAAAACTTCAGGAAGTTTCGACGGCTAACTCCTTGTGCTTCCAGCTCTTCTGAGATGGAAATGTCTAAGGATTCAGTGGATGTTAATAGTTGTCCCATTCATTTACCCTTTCCAGCTATTGTTAACGCCTTTGGCTTTTCATCAGAATGATGGCAAAAGTCAGAATGAATCTGACACTGAGATGAATTCGAATAAGAGCGATGTGTAGAATACACAGCGGAAATTCATGATAGAATTTGTCTTAAAAGATTCATTTTTCTCAGTAATTGCGTAAGGAATATAATGTGACAATCGGTAGTTACAAATACTGTATTTACACATAAAATATTTTTCATAAATGGGTATTATTATTGACTTTTGATGACATTATTTGTCATGTTTGTTTGAGCGAAAAGTTAATACCCATAAGGACATTGAGCGTGGCAGGTTATCTGGTTTTATCAAAAATATCAATTTGTGCAAAATATTAACAAACTGCTATAACCAGAATTTTACAAGGTTATATTCTTGCCATTAGAGGAAACTTAATGAGAATTAATTCAAATTTTCAGGACCCCACCTCCACCCTCAAAAAAAATGTAAATACATTTTTTGTCTGGCATGGGAGCATGGGAATTTGATAGATCATGACGCCAAATAAATATCAGGCCCAACCCAAACGGAGATAAGCTCATGCAAAAAACATCCTTATTGATGATGATTATCGCGCTTTCCTTTACCACACTGGGAGCACAAGAGCTCACCAGCCGACCCGTTGGTCCCGGTATCATTCACCACCATGCCTATCTGCCAGGTGGTCCCTGGCATATTCAAATTCTTGAGATTGATCTTAATGATACAATGAATACCCTTGAAACGGTGAAGGCATTCAACGCCATCGAGGGGTATGAGCGAACCTCATCCATGGCCAACCGCATGAATACCCCGGGTCATACCGTCATTGGAGCCATCAATGGGGATTTTTATGCCAGTGGCGGTATAACTATTGGAGCTCAGATAGCCAAAGGCACCCTGCTAAAGCGACCCTATCCCCGCTCAGTCTTCGCCTTAAGTGAGGACAAGCAGCCCTATATAGGTATTGTGACTTATAATGGGCAGGTGAGCAAACAAGATTCTCTGAGCCTAACCATACATGGGGTTAATGAGGTTCGGAATGCTGATCAACTCGTTCTATATAATAAATTCTCTGGTTCGAATACTGGCACCAACCAATGGGGTGTGGAGCTAGAATTAGAATATCTGGCAAATCCAGTCGGGGTGAATGAAGACATTGTGGCCCTGATCACAGCCAAAGACAGTATTCTTGAAACTGGCCATGGCAATATGGCCATACCGCAGGGTATGGGAGGAGTTCTCTCCGGTCATGGTATTTCCCGCGATTATATCAATGAGCACTATTTTGTTGGTGACACACTTATAATCCGACTGAACCTGCCACCCTCAACCTCTGTGCTAACTGAGTTGATCGGTGGAACACCACGAATAATTAGAGATGGAATCGAAAGTGTGGAATGGGAAGCTGAGGCTGTGGGCTCAAGCTTCGCTCATGATCGTCATCCCAGAACTGCTGTTGGATTTAACGCAGATAGTACTGTGGTGTATTTGTTTACTGTAGATGGCCGACAAGGCGGCTATAGCGTAGGCATGAGCCTCTTCGAGCTGGCAGACTACATGCTGGAGTGGGGCGTCTATCAGGGAATTAACCTGGATGGTGGTGGCTCAACAACCATGGTGGTACGCGGAGATGTGGTTAGCAGCCCCTCGGATGCAGGTGGAGAACGTTCAGTGGCAAATGCCCTCATGGCTATCTCAAAAGCCCCCCTGGGACCGCTGGCATATATCAACTTACCCTGGGAGGAAACCTTTACCCTTGTAGAAAGTCAAATTCAATTCCATGTCACAGGAACTGACAGCTACTATAACCCGGTTACTGTAGATAGTGATTCAATTCTCTGGTTCTGTGACGCACAAATTGGTTCAATTTCAGAAACAGGTCTATTCACTGCTTCTGATACTGAATCCAGTGGGTTGGTAATTGCACAACATGGGATTATTAATGATACCATGCTGGTACATGTAACAGACATAGCCAGTCTCGTGCTCACCCCAGATCCAGTCGTACTGGAAATTGGCAATATCCAGCTCATGAGCGCTGAAGCCCGGGATGGTTTTGATAACCTGATCCAGGTGGACTATGAGTCATATGACTGGTGGGTAACACCTGATATTGCTACCATATCCTCAGATGGGGCCGTATTCGCACAGAATGCTGGCTCTGGCTCGATTGAAGCATCATATCGGGGTGTAAGCGGGTCTGTACCTTTGCTGGTGGGCAGCTCCACATCAGTCATCCTGGACAACTTTAACAATACCAGCAATTTTACGCTTAGCGGTGCTGTCATAAATTTGTCAGAATGTAGTTTCGTCCCAGATACAGATCAATTTGTCTCAGCACCATCTTCTGGAAAATTGAATTATAGCCTGGTGACAGGTGGTACCAGTGTACTCTACATGAATTGCAATATACCTATTTCCGGAACACCTGAGTCGGTCTCAATACAGGTTTATGGCGACAATTCTGCACACTGGATTCGAGGTGAATTTAAAAACGCCAACAACGAAAAATTCATTCTCAATTTTACAGATGCAGCTCCAGGTATTAACTGGGACAATGAGTGGCAAGAAATCACCATCATGCTCACAGAAGCAGTACCTCACTGGGGCAACCCAAATGCTCTCCTGAGCTTTCCCATCACCTGGACAAAAATTTATCTGGCTGAAACGGACGACAATAATAAGAACTCAGGAAGTCTCTATTTTGACGACTTCAGGGTGAACTTTATTTCCAGTGAAGTCAAAGAGTCGCGACCAATCAATCCAAAAATGTTTCATTTAGAGGATCATTTCCCAAATCCCTTCAATGCCAGCACAAGCTTCCGATTCAGTATTCAGGAAGCTGGTATTCTCGAGTTGCGTCTCTATAGTCTGGATGGTCGTGAAGTGGACAGTCTGAAACAGGATGCCAGACCTGGTAGTCTCATTCTCAATTGGGAGGCAAATAATCTTCCCAGTGGGGTTTATGTTTTTAAAGCGACATTGGGAAATCAGGAACTTTCAGGAAAATGCCTATTGGTGAAATAGCCCTGCTGAAGATTTGATTTTAGTCGGGATGAGGTCTAAAGGTTTTACTCATCTTATAGTGCGGAAGGCCGACCTCCTGGAATTCATTTCCCACAATTGCATAACCCATATTCAAATAAAACCCATGGGCACTCATCCGTGCGTGAAGCACGAAAATCTGAAATCCAAGATTTAACAGATAGGCTTCAAATGCCATGAAAAGTCTTTTGCCCACACCCTGGTTCTGGTGGTCCTCAGAAACAACCATTTGCTTGATACGCACTTCATGAGTGGCGGTGGGAATCCCAATGACACTGGAGACCAATTCACCACTGTCGTCAAAGGCACCAAAATGATAATAACGGGATTCCTGGCTCAAGTCATCATATGAACCATCAAAAAGATCCATCCCAATCGGTTTTCTAAGGATTTGATGCCTCAATTTGAGGGATGCCTCGTAGGCATCGGTTCCATGATGAATTATATTATATTCCAAGTCTAGCCTTCTAAAATATTTTCCGGCAAGTTAGCACAAGACTGAAAGCCTTCAAAATACTGTCCCATGTGAAAACCATCCATGAGAGCGTGGTGGGCTTCTATTGAAATTGGCATGCTTGTGGACCCATTATCGCTGACATATTTTCCAAATACAATCTTGGGGATGCTGTCTCCAATTCCATAGTTTCTGGGGTGACTCAATCCCCGAAAATGAACCCAGGGAATCACCGAGTAATGTACTTGTGCCAAATTATGATCATGGTCATCCAGAAGGCTTTCCGGCTGGCGGCAGTTTTCTATTTGCTCCAGAACATGAGCTTCAAATGCCTTAAAAGATTTGAGGTAGTCGAAATAACAAAAGGTGAATACCTCATTCGTTTTGAGGACTGTGGATCCAGCTGAAATTTTTGCATAATCCACTACTTGATTATCCACTATCCGATAACGAAATTCTTTAATTTTATTTACCTGAAGTTGGGAAATATACAAATAGGCAGCGAAAAATGAGTGACCGCGAAGACAATATATGAAAAAGCAGCGCCCTCCCTGGTTAATTTTGGTTTGCCAACGTTAATCAGCCAGAGAAGGAGGCGCTGCATCATGAAATATATAGGGATGGATGCTCACAGCAAAAACAGTTATTTCGTAGTT
>JADHUM010000010.1 GCA_016784545.1 Candidatus Neomarinimicrobiota bacterium | reverse complement strand
GCTGGATACCTCTTTTTCACGGATTATTACCGAAATGTTAAGGTGTAAATTAAGGAACCGCCCTGTACGGAACCGTACGCAGGGTGGTGTGAGAGGACGGATAGGGAATTAATCCCTATCCTCCTACTCGATTGAGAAGTATAGTATTGAGGTTTATTTTGACACGAATTTCACGAATGGCCACAAAAGGATAATAGCTTTTCAGCTTTAAAATATTTCGTGGTGTTTCGTGAAGATTGGTGTTATTCGTGTCCAGGCAAAACCCTCCCAATAATCAGAGGTTTCCACTCAAACATCACTATTTTCATGGCATTTGAATTATTCAAGATTATTTTGGGTTGTAGTCGTGGTACATGGGGCTTCATATTTTTTACAATAGCAGAACAATTAATTTGAGGGGACAAGAATAAATTGCCGTTTCGTTTAACCAATGAAGGTGAGTATGCCGTTCGCCTCATGGTCTATCTGGCAGGACGGGATCGTGATCAACTGGTCTCTGCCCGGGAAATAGCAGAAAATCAAAATATCCCACAGCGCTTCCTCAGGACCATTGTTTCCCAGTTTGTCAAGTTGGGGTTTGTCAAATCCTTTCAGGGCAATGGTGGAGGTGTTCGCCTTGCTGAAGGCGCCGAGAACAAAACCTTGCTGGAAGTCATCGAAGCTGTTGAAGGTCCCATATACTTAAATGTCTGCATGCAAGGTGAAGTGGCTTGCCAATTTTCGAGTCAGTGCGCTGTTCACCTGGTCTGGCATGAAGCCCAGGATGCCATCCAGCAGATATTAGGTGGCAAAAAAATAAAAGAACTGGCTCAGGTGAACTTCGATCTGGCGGCCAGTGGTCTGGGTGCAGGCTCCGATGTCATGTGTGGCATACCGGTAACTACTGAAAACACGAAGATTCCCCATGGCAATTAATTTTGGCAAATATGAAACGGATCAAACTCCAGCAGACCATGGAACAGCCCTGCGTTGTTTCCATTGTGGTGAATCCTGCCCGGATAACACCATATCCATTGGTGATAAGAGCTTTTGCTGCCATGGCTGTAAGACCGTATTTGAAATTCTTAATGCCAATGAGATGTGTGACTATTATACCATCGAGGACACACCTGGCATAACACCCAAACAGGATTTGATCTCTGGTCGTTTTGATTATCTCGATGACGAGACTGTGAGACCCCAGGTTATTGATTTTTCAGATGGCAAAACAGAAAAGGTGACTTTCCATACCCCAACTATGCACTGTGCCTCCTGTATCTGGCTCCTGGAAAAACTCCATGAGATGGATTCACGCATTTTCAGCTCTCTGGTTAATTTCCCCCGGAAACAGGTGACCATTACCTTCAATCGTGAGCAGATGAAACTCAGCGAAACGGCAGCCCTGCTCTCTTCGCTTGGCTATGAACCCCTGGTGAGTCTTGATACGGTTGGGAAGCGGGAACAATCCTCTGCCGAAAAAAAATTATACCTGAAGATTGGTCTGGCAGGCTTTGCATTTGGCAATGTCATGATCCTCAGTTTTCCAGAATACCTCTCACGAGTCGGTTCGGTAGATGCTACTTTCAAAATGGTGTTTGGGTATCTCAGTCTGATTATGTCCTTACCCGTTCTGATTTTTGCAGCCAAAGATTATTATCAATCAGCCTGGGCTGGCATCAGAACCCGAACTGTGAACATTGATGTCCCCATCACCCTGGGTATCGGGATGCTCTTTGTCAGATCAGCCTGGGAGATTCTCACCCAAAGTGGTGTGGGTTATTTTGACTCTTTTACGGGCCTGGTTTTCTTTTTGCTGGTGGGGCGACTCTTTCAGCAGAAGACCTATGAGATGCTTTCCTTCGAACGAGATTATAAGTCCTTTTTCCCTCTGTCAGTTACCCGCAAAATCAATAATGTGGAAGCCGTAGTCCCGGTTTCAAAGCTGAAGCCAGGCGACCGGATCGTGGTTCGAAATCAGGAATTGATACCAGCAGATTCTGTCCTCCTTAAAACGGATGCCCATATCGATTATAGCTTTGTCAGCGGAGAATCCATCCCCGTGACAAAAAATGCTGGTGATTTTATCTACGCCGGGGGCCGCCAGGCCGGTACCACAATTGAGCTGGAAGTCATCAAGGAACCGTCACAGAGTTATCTTACCCAACTCTGGAATAATGATGTCTTTAGTAAGCCGAGATTTTCAAGGTTGAACCAGCTTGTTAATCAGGTGAGTCACTACTTTACTTTTGGTGTTTTGGCCATCGCCATTGTTGCCTCCATATATTGGCTCAAAATAGATACATCAACCGGTATCAAAGTATTTACATCAGTCCTGATAGTGGCCTGTCCCTGTGCCCTTGCCCTTTCCTCGCCCTTCGCGTTGGGGACAGCCATGCGCATTTTTGGTCGCAAAGGCTTCTATGTGAAAAACACAGATGCAGTTGAAGCCCTCTCGAAAATTAATACCATCGTGATGGACAAAACAGGCACCTTGACAGAATCTCGACAAGAGACTATTGAATTCTCCGGCGATGTGCTTTCACATGACGATCAGGAAATTATCAAGTCTCTGGTTCAGCATTCCACCCACCCCTTGAGCCAGAAAATATTTCAAGCCCTGGATGTTCATGCTGTCCACCCTGTAGGGGATTATGAAGAAATTTCAGGACGGGGAATTCAAGGGGTTATTGGCGGACGCAATATCAAACTGGGTTCTGCCAAATGGTTGGGGATTGACGAAGTGACCAGTGATGCTGAGGATATGAAAACCCGGGTCTTTCTCAGCATGAACGATGAAATCAGGGGTCCCTTTTTAATAGCCAATGTCTTCCGCAAGGGTTTACGTCCGCTACTCTTTGATTTGAAAAAAGAATTTGACATGTATCTCTTGTCTGGTGACACAGAACGGGAGAAAGCCAATCTGGTGAATCTCTTTGGCAGTGATGAGAACCTGCTCTTTCGCCAGACACCCGAGAACAAGCTGGATTTTGTCGCAAAAATTCAGGGAGAAGGTGCCCATGTCCTTATGGTGGGAGACGGCCTCAATGATGCCGGCGCTTTAAGAGCCAGTGAAGTGGGCATTGCCATCACGGATGATGTCTCCGCGTTCTCTCCAGCCAGCGATGGAATCCTCACAGGTAAAAACTTACATTTACTGGGGTCATTTATAAAAATGTCAAAGGCTACCACCTCGGTGATTGTGGCCAGTTTTGTGATCTCAATTATTTATAATGTGGTTGGTGTTAGCTTTGCAGTGGCAGGAAAACTGTCTCCCCTGGTGTCGGCTATACTTATGCCTGCCAGCTCTATTTCTGTTGTGGTCTTCACCACATTTACAACGAGCTTGCGAGCCCGTATGATGAGATTAACTTGATGAAAAGCGAGCTTTAAAATTGCAGGTAATGTTTATCCTGATGGCCTTTAGTCTGGGGGCATCTCTTATTTTTTTAGGAGCCTATATCTGGTCGGTTAAATCCGGGCAGTTCGATGACAAATACACACCTTCAGTACGAATGTTATTCGAAGATAAAAAAATATCAAAGAAAACGGAACCCGGTCTTGATTCGGGAGAAAAAAACGAGGAGATTAAATAATGGAGATGGAAAAATTTCAGTACGACAATAAAATCGTGCGAATGTTTTTCTGGGCTACTGTTATATGGGGCGTGACAGCCTTTCTGGTTGGACTTACTATAGCGCTTCAACTACCGGCGCCCTGGTGGAATTTTAGCACATCATGGCTAACTTTTGGTCGCCTGCGTCCCCTGCACACCAACGCTGCCATTTTTGCTTTTGTTGGCAACGGTATATTCATGGGATATTACTATTCAGCTCAAAGGCTGCTCAAGGCTCGAAATTTTTCCGATGTACTGAGTAAAATACATTTCTGGGGCTGGCAAGGCATCATTGTCTCAGCCGCCTTGACACTACCTGCCGGTCTTACCTCAGCAAAAGAATACGCCGAACTGGAATGGCCCATTGATATCGCCATCGCAGTCATCTGGGTTGCCTGGGGTGTGAACATGATGGGGACCATCCTTAAACGTCGTGAGAAGCATCTCTATGTCGCCATATGGTTCTACATCGCCACCTTTGTAACGGTTGCCATGCTCCATATTGTGAATTCTCTTGCCATACCAGTGAGCTTCTGGAAAAGCTATTCCCTCTATGCAGGTGTACAGGACGCACTGGTTCAATGGTGGTATGGTCACAACGCAGTCGCCTTTTTCCTGACCACGCCCTACCTCGGTCTGATGTACTATTTCATGCCCAAAGCCGCTCAGAGACCCGTCTATTCATATCGCCTGTCCATCATACACTTCTGGGCGCTTATCTTTCTATATATCTGGGCCGGCCCTCACCATCTGCTCTATACCTCAACACCTGATTGGGCTCAAACCCTGGGAACCGTGTTTTCCATTATGTTGATTGCTCCCTCATGGGGTGGCATGCTCAACGGTCTTCTCACCTTACGTGGTGCCTGGGATCGTGTACGCCAGGATCCCATATTGAAATTTATGGTGGTGGCTGTTTCCGCTTATGGAATGTCCACCTTTGAAGGTCCCATGATGTCATTGAAAAACTATAATGCCATCTCACACTTTACCGACTACACCATTGCTCATGTCCACATCGGCGCACTGGGCTGGAACGGCCTGTTAACCTTTGGTATGTTGTACTGGCTGGCTCCTCGTTTATGGAATGCCAAACTGTATTCCGTTAAGCTGGCTAATGTTCACTTCTGGCTGGCCACGCTTGGAATCATTTTCTATGTGATACCCATGTACTGGACTGGCATTACCCAGGCCTTGCTCTGGAAGCAGTTCACACCAGAAGGCTTGCTTGTTTATCCAAATTTCCTGGAAACCGTTTTACAACTGGTGCCCATGTACTGGACACGTGCCTTTGGTGGCACACTCTATCTCACCGGGTCTCTGATCATGGTTTACAACCTGGTTAAAACCGCTCGCTCCGGTGCTCCCATTCCAGATCAGGAAATGGAAGCAGCACCCCTGAAGCCCATCGTGACCGAACCAGGTGAGCACAAACACCGCTGGCTTGAAGCTCGTCCCATGTACTTCCTGGCCCTGGCTCTGGTTGCTGTAGCCATTGGTGGTATTGTGGAATTTGTGCCCATGTTTGTTGTGAAATCCAATGTTCCAACCATCAGCACGGTGACACCTTATTCACCTCTGGAGCTTGAAGGTCGGGATATTTACATCAAGGAGGGTTGCTTCAACTGCCACTCCCAGATGATTCGTCCATTCAGAAGCGAAACCGAACGCTATGGTGAATACTCGAAGGCCGGTGAGTTCGTTTATGATCATCCCTTCCTGTGGGGTTCCAAACGAACCGGACCTGATCTTCATCGTGAAGGTGTTGGCAAGTTGAAAAAACCAGATGCCTGGCATTACAACCACATGGACAATCCTCGCTCAATGAGTCCGGGGTCCATTATGCCGGTTTACCCCTGGTTATTGGAGCGATCCAATGATTATGATGATCTTCCCAGGAAGATCAGTGTCATGCGAACCCTGGGTGTTCCTTATGCAGAAGGATATGAAGATCAGGCTCTGGAAGATCTTAAGCAACAGGCTGATGGTATCGTCGCCAATCTTAAGGAAGCAGGTATTGAAACGTCCTGGGATAAAGAGATTATCGCTCTTATCGCATATCTTCAGAAACTTGGGACAGGAATTCTTCCCAAATAGGGGAGAAATACTAACGTATGTTAAGTCGCATTTATCCAGGAGCAGATGGCCTTCAGTTCTTTCAAGGTCTTTCCCTGGTCCTGTTCTTTCTCGTCTTTGTGGGAGCCATCGTTATGATCGTGACCATGGGGAGGGGACACATTGATAAAATGAGCAATATGCCCCTCGAGAGCGGGGATGATCAAAACAATGGAGGCCTTAAATAATGGGCAAAGTCACAAACGAACTCATTGATCACGATTATGATGGAATTCAAGAATATGACAACGATCTACCAGGTTGGTGGAAAGCATTATTCCTGATCACTATCGTCATTGCAGTTATATATGTACCTTACTATCACTTCTACGGTGATTTACAGGACGCAGAGTATCAAAAAGAAATGGGTACTTATGTAGAGGCCGGCGTAGGTCGTGGACCTTTTACAGCCTACTCATCACCCTGGGCCAGCGATGGAGAAATCACGCCAGCCCTGCGAGCAGAAATGGATAAAATCCTAGATGCTCCTTTTGATGAGCAATTGATGCGGGCCATGGCCAAGGCCGATCCCGATCAGCTAGCCAAATTGCAGACTGCCTTTCCAGATGTCATAGCAGCATATGGAAGTGGGACAAGCGCTTCTCCTGATCCAGCACCTGCCAAAAAAGAAGAACCTGCAGCAACCCCTTCTGCTGGTATGGTCGCTCTAACCGATGAGGCTAGTCTGGCTGCCGGTAAAAAGGTCTGGGATACCCAATGCTTTACCTGTCATCTCAATGATGGTGGAGGAAGTATTGGCCCCAACATGACCGATGATTACTGGATTCATGGTGGAGATATGGAATCAATTGTACACATCATTAAAGTGGGGGTTCCAGCCAAGGGTATGATCCCCTGGGAAGCCACATTGACTCCCGATCAGATCATGCAGGTTGCCAGTTTTATCAAAGTGAAGATCCATGGAACCACTCCGGCTGTTCCCAAGGCACCACAGGGAGACCTGTTTGAGGGATAGCTCATAAGGATAATACCTGGGAATGGAACTCACGCTTGACGTGAGTTCCTTTTGCCAGATTAATTTACAGAAAACAAATACTTGGAGATGGCAGGTAAATGGATCAGCCAGATAGAAATCTCACCAACATAGATGCCCCGTCGGCATTTCGAGATAGAATTGCTTCCATGGATGAGGATGGCAAACGAAAATGGGTTTTCCCGCGCAAACCCTTCGGTCGTTTCTATAAGGCAAGAACCTGGTTTTCATATCTGCTTCTCGCTATCATGTTTAGTGGACCGTTTATCACAATAAATGGACGGCCATTTCTCCTACTCAACATTATAGAACGTAAATTTATCATCCTGGGGATGGCCTTCTGGCCCCAGGACAGTTTCATTTTTGTGCTGGCCACCCTGACCTTTGTGGTGGGGATTCTCTTGTTTACCGTCATTTTTGGCCGGCTTTTTTGTGGCTGGGCTTGCCCTCAAACCATCTTCATGGAAATGGTCTTTCGTAAAATCGAATATCTCATCGATGGTAACGCAAATAAACAACGCAAACTCAAAGCCCAGAAATGGAATGCAGAAAAGATTTTCAAACGGGTCCTGAAGCATGGCATCTTTTGGATTCTGTCCTTTATCATTGGCAACACCTTTCTGGCTTATATCATCGGTAAGGATGAACTTTTCGAGATCGTTACCTCGCCAGTTGCTGAGCATGCAGGCGGGTTTGCCATCATGGTCCTTTTTACCACATTGTTCTATTATGTCTATGCCTCTTTTCGTGAACAGGTCTGCACCCAAATTTGCCCCTATGGACGCCTGCAGTCCGTGCTGCTGGATGACAAATCCATTGTGGTTGCCTATGATTTCATTCGGGGTGAAAAACGAGGTCGCCCCAAAAAGAACACCACACAGGAATTGGGAGATTGTATTGATTGTAACCAGTGTGTTGAGGTCTGTCCCACGGGCATAGATATACGGAACGGCACCCAGCTGGAATGTGTCAATTGCACGGCCTGTATAGATGCCTGTGATACCGTCATGGACAAAGTGAAGCGACCACGCGGTTTGATTCGCTATGATTCATTTACGGGTATTCGTACAGGGGAAAAGCTGAGTATGAATTTTCGCAATATTGGTTATTCTGTTGTTTTGGCAGCCCTTGTGTTTTTCTTCTTTGTCCTGCTGGTGACCCGTTCTGATGTGGAATCAACCATCTTACGCTCATATGGAACCATGTATCAGGATGTTGGAAATAACCATTTCACAAATTTGTATACCGTCAAAGTGCTTAATAAGACATTTGAGGATCTTCCCATCCGGTTTGAATTGCAGGAACCTGAAGGAACCCTGACCATGGTAGGTGGTGATTTAAAAATCAACGGCCAGGATAAAACAGAAGGCGCGTTTTTTGTCGACTTATCTGGCGATTTGCTGGATGGTACAGAAACCAAACTGATGATCACTGTATACAGTGGCGACCGACTTCTGGAAACCGTAAAAACATCATTCATGGGACCGAGAAAATAATGACTGAGCAAGGGAAATCTGGTGGTCTGTGGATGTGGGGTCTCACCGCCACAATTGTGGTCTTTATTGCCTTCTTTGTGGGCTTTGCCATCTGGACTTTCCAGGATGATGTTGAGTTGGTTTATGACAACTATTATGACAAAGACGTGGTTTTTGAACAGCAGATTAAGCGGGTGGGCAGAACCCAGGCCTTGTCCGTTAAGCCTTTGCTAAAGTACAATCAGACCACTCAGGTTCTGGACTTGAAATTTCCACTGGCTCTGGGGCACACGCCCACTGAGGGAGAGGTGCTTCTTTTTCGTCCAGCTGATCTTCACAAGGATCGATTGTTTCCACTGGAATTGGTGGGCGATAGTCTTCAGACTATTGAGCTCAAGGATATGGATTCGGGATTATGGCGAATAAAGCTGAATTGGACCAGCGGAGGGCAAGAATATTATCTTGAACAATCTCTCATGGTGAACTGACCAGGACTTGGTGGCCAGCTCTGCCAGTGATTGTCTTCAACAAATAACCCTTGCTGAACATGTGGCTCAAGTTAATTTTTTCCAATTGGTTTAGGAGAGATACTATGGGGCTGAAACGCGGGCTCATTCTTACAATGCTTGGGATGTTTATTCTAACTGCATGCAGTGAAGATCCAGATATACTCTTCTCAAAAGCCGAAACCGAAGCAGCCCTGGGTTCACGTCAAAAGGCTTTGAGCCTGCTTATGGTCATTCAACAAAGCCATCCCGAGTATACACAAGCATATTTATTCGCAGCACAGCTCTTTTTTGAGGATAACAATCTTACAGATGCAGTCAATCAGTGCAGGCGCGGCTTGGACGCAGAGGCAGACTCATCTCAAATATTAAGATATATCGGAGAGATATATTATTTGAGCGGGAGTATGGATAATGCCTACCAATATTATCGCATGGCTGTTCAGGCTAATCCAGAGGATGTTGATGCCCGGATCAGCATGGGATATATACTTGATAAAAAAGATTTATATGAGCAGGCCCTGACTCATTTTGACAAAGCCCTTGAGCTGGATTCAGCCAATTATGAAGCGACAGTTGGTAAGGCTAAGACACTGAGGAATTCAGGCAAGACGGCTGCCTCGATTGAATTGCTGGAAGAGGCGGTGAAAAGTGAACCCATGCTGGGTGCCGCTTATGGTGCTCTGGCCATGGCTCAGGAAAAAACTGCCACGGAAGATAAAGACATTCTGGAAAATTATGCCTTGGCTGTGAAGTTGTCCGCCAAAGACAAATCCATTTGGGATGCCTATGTCGATTTTATGATGAAGGATCAGGACCAGAAAGAGGCCGTCAAAGTACTGCAAAGATATCTCTCTCATTTCCCCCAGGTCATTGAAGGCAGACATCGTCTGGCTGAGTTATATATTGATCTGGCCAGATCTGAAAGTCTTTCCTGGTTGGATGCTGCAAGACAACAATGTGATCAAGCCTTAATCACCGACCAGAATGATCATTACAGCCATGCCTTACTGGCCAAAATTTATCTGCTTCAGGAAAAACCAAGGCTTGCAATCCTTGAGGCACAATTAGCATTTGAAATCAATCCAAATACTGAATATCGGGAATTGGTGGATCAGGCCAAGTTTTTCTCGAACTGATTTTGCTTTCATAAAAGCTTTCCCCGCCAACCCGGACATTTGGACACTCATTCCAAAGCCATCCAAGCCAACACGCTGGGGATGGCTTTTTAATTAATCCCCCATATGGCACAAGCCGGGGCACAAAAACAGGATGTGATATGCGCAAAAAAGTTGTCGTATTGGGTGCAGGTATGGTTGGAAGAGCTATGGCCATCGATTTGAGCAATCAACACGATGTCACTTCAGTTGACAGAGATGAAAACGCTCTGGCGCTCCTTGGTAGCCATCCAAATCTGAGCACCACTTCAGCGGATCTGGCGGATGCAGCAAGCGTCACAAAGGTAATTGCTGATGCAGATATTGTTGTTGGGGCGGTTCCCGGGTTTATGGGCTTTAAGACACTGCAAACCGTTATTGAGGCCGGAAAAAACATTGTGGATATTTCCTTTTTCCCCGAGGATCCTTTCGAGCTGGATGCACTGGCAAAATCCAAGGGGGTGATTGCTGTCATGGATGCCGGGGTTGCTCCTGGAATGAGCAATCTCATTTTAGGTTCCTATCAGGCCAGAATGGAGGTCACAGACTTCACCTGCTATGTGGGTGGCCTACCCAGAGAGCGGACCTGGCCTTATGAATACAAGGCTCCCTTTTCACCCATTGATGTCATTGAAGAATACACCCGCCCTTCCCGCACTGTTGAAAATGGCAAGATCGTCCAGAAGGAGGCACTTTCGGAGCCCGAGCTCATTAATTTTCCTGATGTGGGAACCCTGGAGGCTTTCAATACAGATGGCTTGAGAAGCCTGATTTTTACCATGAAAATCCCCAACATGAAAGAAAAAACCTTACGCTATCCCGGGCACATAGAACTCATGCGCGTCCTCCGCGAAACCGGCTTTTTTGGAGAGCAGGAAGTTAAAGTTGGCAATCAGAGTATCCGTCCCATCGACCTGACAACGGCTTTGCTTTTTCCAAAATGGAAGTTGGGTGAAGAGGAAGAAGAATTTACCATCATGAATGTTTTGATTGGGGGTTTGGATGCTGGCAAGAAATTCAATCACAAATATGTATTGCTGGATCGCTATGATCCTGTCACCAAAACATCATCAATGGCCAGAACCACAGGATACACCTGTACTGCGGTCACATCCCTGGTTTTGGATGGTCAGTATAAGCGAGAAGGCGTCAGTCCACCTGAGTTTGTAGGTGAAGTCCCAGGCTGTCTTGAGACAGTTTTCAAATATCTCCAACAAAGGGGCATTCATTATATAAAAAGTTCACTGGAGGAGTAAAAGTCAGATTTGAAGGTGTCTAAAACCACAAAAGGTTTATCCCTGTGGACATTGGTCATGTTGATCTTTGTTCCCACCTTTGGATTTAATAATATCACCACCAATGGCGTGGCTCTGGGGCCAGCAGCTGTTCCTTCCTGGATAATAGTCTGTGTTTTCTATTTCTTACCCCTTACAGCCATCATTGCTGAGCTGGCATCGGTAAACAAGAACAAGCGTGGTGGAATCTATAGTTGGATTGCATCCAGCCTGGGGCATCGCTGGGCCTTTTTTGGTACCTGGTCTTATTTTATTTCAAATTTGTTTTATTTGCAATTTGTCTTCGCCCGTATTCCCGTCATGGCCTCCTGGGCTTTATATGGAGAAAACAGGTTTACTGATGCAAATGTGAGCCTGCTGCCCTATTTTTCCATTTTATTGTGTCTCATGCTGACCTGGATCGCCAGTCGGGGAGTCAAAACCTTTTCCAAGTTGAGCAATCTGGGCGGAAAATTGACCTTCGCAGTAACCGGTGGTTTTATTATCTTTGCTTTTATTGCATATTTTAAAGGCACTCCCTCTGCAACAGAGTTTTCCATGGAAAGCATGATGCCAGATTTTTCCACCAGCTACTTTGCCACCTTCTCCTGGCTGTTGTTAGCCGTTGCCGGTGCCGAAGTGGCAGGGACCTATATTGATAAGATTGAAAACCCCCTGCGAAATTTCCCCAGGGGTGTGATTATGGCAACCATGCTGGTGGGTGTGGCCTATATCCTGGGGTCCCTGGCTGTGAGCCTGGTGGCTTCTCCAGAAGTATTGACCGAGGCTGGATTAAAGGACGCGATTTTTGTAGTCCACAAACTACTGGCTGAGAGTTTGGGTATCAATGGAGAGCTGGTTGTGCGTCTCCTCGCTTTGATTTTTCTGCTGACCTCAGTGGCGGCTTATGTTGTCTGGATAGAATCCCCTTTGCGGGCCATGTTTTCAGAAGTGCCGCAAGGAACCTTTCCTGAGATCTTGACCAGAAAAGACGAAGACGGTGGATTGACTCATGCCTTATGGATTCAGGCTGGGGTAGTGATTATTCTCATTGCCATTCCCTTGATCGGACTTGAATCCATCGATTCATTTTTCCGATTGATTACGGATCTGACGGCTTTGAGTCTGATGATTCCCTATATGATTTTAGCAGCAGCTTATCTCGTTTTTAGGATGAATAATGATCCGGGACCCTTTACAATGATGCGGTCCAATAAACTGGCCCAATCTGTGGCTGCGGGAACACTTTTGATAAGTATTGCCGCATTCTTTGGGGCTGGTATTGATTATTATGTCGATGCAGAAACTGGTTGGCTGGCAGCCAAGGCAATTATGATGACCTATGGCGGACCGATTTTCCTCATTGCTCTTGGATATGGACTTACCCATTTTAACAAACCATCCGCCAGCTAGAGATGCAAAATAATTCCGGGGCGATATGATAAAGGAGTTTGTATGAAAAATTTGGTGTTCGGAACTGGACCATTGGCCTGGTGGGTCATGCAAATCTTGCTGGAAAAGGGTGACACAGTTGCCCTGGCCAGTCGCAGCGGCAAAATTAATAAAACCTTACCAGACAAAGTTGAAATTCATGCCTGTGATGCCACTCAGCCTGATGAGGTAGCCAAGGTCTGCAAGGATATGGATGCTGTCTATTTTTGTGCCATGCCTCCGTATACCAATTGGCCTGACCTTTTTCCACCTCTGGCCGTTGGCTTTCTTAAAGGAGTTGCCAGAACCAAGGCAAAGGTAATTTTTGGTGATAATCTTTATTTATACGGGCCTACCCAGGGAACCCGAATCAGCGAGATAGTGGCCCATGATGCAACCGGCCACAAAGGTCGCACCCGGGAATTTGTAGCTCGCCAGTTTATGGCTGCCCACGAGCGGGAGGATAATCTGATTACCATTGGACGAGCATCTGATTTTTATGGTCCCGAGACTCTGAATGCTGTTTTTGGGGAAATGTTTTTTAAACCAGCTCTGACGGGCAAAACCGCCAATCTCCTCGGTGATATTGATCTGCCCCACACCTTTAGCTATATCAAGGATTTTGCAAAAGGACTGGTCACCCTGGGCAACAATGACTCAGCCTTCGGAGAAGTCTGGCACACACCCTGTGCACCAACCGTTTCAACTCGGGATATGCTCAAACTCATAGAAGCCGAGCTGGAGAGTAAAATCAAAGTGCGTTTAGCTGGCAATGCCATGATCTCCATTCTTGGGCTTTTCAGTCCCATGATCAATGAAACCAAGGAAATGATGTATACCTGGGAAGAGGCCTATATCGTGGATCATTCAAAATTTGAAGCTGCCTTTGGATCTGAGGTCACCCCTCATGAGGTGGCCATCAAGGAAACGGTTGCCTGGTTCAAAGACTATCTGAAGGTCAAAAAGTGAAAAAGCTAAGCCAGAACCAGATCCTGAATTTTCTCCTGTATGCAGGCGCAGGCTATTTCTTCGGGGTAGCTCTGGTACACAGTATGGGTTTAAAAATTCCAGGCTTTTATGTTTACGATAACGTACCATCCCATGCTTATCAGGACCGGATCATTTCGTTCCTGGCATTTGGCTGGGGTGGTCTTTTCCTTCTAGCAGCGAAAAAGATGGACAAGGATCTTATAAAACTCATTGTGTATATAGGCATGATCGCTGTTATTGCTCTTGTGCTCAACACCATCATAACCGATTTCAAACAACTCCATCCTGCCATTAGCGGCTCAGATTTTAAGTGGATTATCGGCGGTCTGATCTTTTACTGGCTGGGCCTGGTGATGCATTCCAGACATTACTTCCTTAAAAGCAAATAATGGTCTCATATTGACAGCCATCTTCTTCTGTTTATCGATGATCTCGGTGACACCTCAATGAAAATTAGACGCAGCGCCCATACCATCGTTGCGACTCTGTTGCTACTGACTGTTTTTACACTTTTTACTGTAGTGCACAATAAAGCCCCTGGAACCCTTTCAGATGAAGATCAGCAGGTATTAATCCAAGAACTTGGTCTTAAAAACCCCGAGCTGTTAGTTTTGATCGAAAATTTGATTCTCGGAAAGAGCACCTCGGGTTTTTATGCCATAGGACCAGCCCCCCAACACGCATGGCCCACAAGCATATTCAGGGCCAGCTATTCAGACCCCCTGGCAGGGCTGGGTCGAGTTTCACCAGGAGAGGTGCTCATCCGCTATCGTAGTATTGAAGATTTTCTATTCATCATGGATGAGGCAGAGACCCAAACACCAGGTCGTCTGAAGGCATTGATTTTTCAAGGGTATGGGACTATTCCAGAACCATCTCTGTCCATCTCATATAGATTGTTGTTTTCACTTGTAATAGGTGCGGTGGGATTGATGGTCGTGATCTTAAATAATAGAAAGAAATCGCGAGCACAGTAAGGCTTATCCCTGCTTTCCGTCAGGGCTGCTCTGGTTCTGATATTGTTATAAAAACGCAAGGAAACTTCAGATCAAAAGGTAGCCAAAACGGCATAATAAATGTATGTTGAACGCTCAAATGAGTAGCGCACAAAATCTAGAAATATTAACAATAAATGAAGGTGTTAACATGAAACGTAATCAGATTTTTATTCTGTTGATTTTCGCTATGTCCCTGGTCTTTTGGTCCTGCGGCGGTGACGGTTCAGAAAATGTGCCAGTTGCATTGAGGACGAGTCCAGTTTCAGTTAAGGTGTATGATGTTGCTCCAGGAGCTGACCCTGCTATTTCTGCTGAAATGGGAGGTGCTGGTTTTGAGGAAGTTGCAGCAGACATGGGTTTTGAAAGCTACTCTCCAGAACCTGAGGGTGATGAAAACGCCAAAAAAGGCGGTCGTTTCACCATGCGTTTCATTGAATTTCCAGCCACACTAAGACCTATTGGTAAAGATTCAGCGTCTGAAATAGTCTGGATGCTTTCAGTCTTTTGTTATGAAACACTGGTAGCATACGACAGTGAAGAAGCCAAAGTCTCGCCCAGCCTTGCAAGTCACTGGAAAGTTTCAGAAGACGGACGCACCTTCCAGTTTAGAATTGATCCCAATGCTCGCTGGTCTGACGGAAAACCAGTCGTTGCCCGAGATGTTGTTTCCAGTTGGTTGCTTCACATGAATGAAGGCATTCTCGAACCCCGAATGCAGGTCACCTTTGGAAAATATTCAGAACCCAAAGCAATCAGTAAATACATCGTTGAAGTCACATCTGGAGAAAAACACTTCAAAAACTTTCTGGATTTTGCCTGGGGCATGCAGATTTTTCCAGCACACATCCTTGATGAGTTGACGGCAGAAGAATATCTGGAAAAATTCCATTTTGATATGATGCCAGGTACAGGACCCTATGTTTTCGTTAAAGATAAAATGCGTAAAGGAAAATCTCTGACATTGGTTCGTCGGAACGATTGGTGGCAGAGTGGCTATGAAAGAAATGTTGGAGGATACAATTTTGACGAATTGAAATTTGTCATTGTAAACGATGATCGGTTGACCTTTGAGAAGTTTAAAAAAGGTGAACTCGATTTTTACAATATCACCAGAGCTCAATGGTGGGTTGAAGAATTTGATCAATCAGATGCTGACTTCGATTATTTAAATCGTGGACTCATCCAAAAGAAAAAGGTATATAATTTTAAACCAAAAGGAACCTCAGGACTTGCGTTTAACATGCGTCGGGAGCCCTTTAGCGATATCAGAATTAGAAAAGCTTTCACCAAGATATGGAACCGTGATCAGCTCATCGATAAATTATTCTACAACGAGTACATTCCCCTGAAATCATTTTTTCCAGGTGGCCCCTATGAGAATCCCGATAATCCTTTAGCTACTTATGATCCTGAAGGAGCCGTAGCCTTATTGGCTGAGGCTGGTTGGTCTGAAAGGAACGACGAGGGCTGGCTGGTTAAAGATGGTAAAATATTCGAGCTGGATTTTGGGATTGCACAGTCTTACGAACGCATTTTTACCCCTTTCCAGGAAGATCTGGCCAAGGTTGGGATCAAATTGAATCTGAAATATGTCACCAGCCAGACCATGTTTAAAAATGTCATGAATGAACGTGATTTCGATATTCATTATCAAAACTGGACCATGCCCTTATTCCCTGGTCCAGACAAGCATTATGGATCCGATATGGCTGATCAGCCAATGACCACCAATATTACCGGTGTAAAAAATGACGAGATCGATGCCATCGCTGCAGCTTACAACGAGGAGTTCGATGGACAGGTTCGCGCAAAATATCTTCAAAGGATTGATGGTATTCTGAATGAGATAATTCCCTACGCCCATGGTTGGGGAGCGCCTTATACATTACGTTGCGCCTATTGGAATAAATTTGGTATGCCCAAGGATGTTATTGGGTATTCAGGTGACTGGTATACAGTGATGTCCTCCTGGTGGTATGAACCCGCCCAGGCAGCTAAAGTGGAAAAGGCCAAAGAGGATAAATCCATGACTTTTCCTTATGCGGCTACTGAATATAAATACGAAAAATCGGACAAATAATTCAGGCTTATGACCCAATACATCCTTAGACGTCTTCTGCTGATGATTCCTACCTTTCTGGGAATCACCATCCTGGTATTTACGATTCTCCAGTTGGTCCCAGGAGGTCCGCTTGAGCAGGAGCTTCTGAAAGCCCAGGCATCCCTTATGGCGGGAGGCGAGGGTGGCGCTGGTGGCAGTACGTCACAATCTGGATCCATTGAGTTACCCGAAGAATCTGTGGCTCGCCTAAAGGCCTTCTATGGGTTGGACAGACCCGGACCTATCAGGTACCTGGTCTGGCTAGGGGTCTGGCCTAAAGAAATCAATCAATATCATGTGAAATTCGCTGGTGATAATACAGATGAAAGCCACCGTCTTTCCAGCAAGAACTATCTGCAAGTTAAGCTGGAGAATGGCATACCAACCGTTCAGGCTCGTGAGGGTAAAACGGAAAAATGGAAAGCCGAGGTTACCCTCACCGATGAAAATTCTGGTGAGATAACCGTCAAAATCTACCAGACAGCCTTTCAGGGAATTTTGACTGGAAATCTTGGGACATCCTATAATTATGCAGAACCTGTGTGGCAACTCATTAAAGACAGGCTTCACGTATCTGCATATTTCGGACTCATCAGCTTCTTTCTTTCTTACATGGTCTGCATTCCTCTGGGCATCAGTAAAGCTCTAAAACATGGTTCAAAATATGATGCCATAACCAGTGTCATCGTTTTTGTCGGATACTCCACACCTGGTTTTATTCTGGGAGCCGTGCTTTTGGTATATTTCGGAGGTGGCAGTTTTTGGGATGTTTTTCCCCTAGGTGAATTCCGTTCTGAAGATTTCGAGTATTTCACTTTCTGGGAGCAGGTTAAAGATCAGCTGCATCACACGATTTTGCCTGTGATATCCTATATGGTTGCAGCTTTTGCCACACTCACGGTATTGATGAAAAACTCGTTGTTAGAAAATTTAAGTCAGGATTATGTGCGAACTGCCTTTGCCAAAGGATTATCAGAGCGTCGCGTGGTCTTCTTTCATACGGTTAGAAATTCACTTATTCCGCTGGCGACAGGCATCGGTGGATTGCTGGGTGTCTGGTTAGCAGGCTCCTACCTCATCGAAAGAGTATTCAACATTAATGGTATTGGCATGTTGAGTTATATGGCGGTTATTCAAAGAGACTATCCCATTGTTATGGGGTTTCTTGTTGTTGGAACCGTAATCAGGTTGCTGGGAAATCTGGTATCGGATATGGCATATGCCGCTATTGACCCTCGCATTCGATTTAAATAATACGCGGATGAACATGCATCAATCAATTCAGTTTACGGCTTCAATCGTTTAGGATACCATAGGAAACACATGATCTTTAAGAGAACCAAAAAAGATACGCTTTCCCATTCCATTCTGCAAAAGCGGATCAAAAAATTCAAGTCCATGAAGCGGGGCTACTACTCCTTCCTCATCCTGGTAACGTTATATCTGTTTTCTTTTCTCAATCCTCTTTTCATCAACAACAAAGCACTCGTTGTTCGTTATGAAGGCGATTTCTATTTCCCCTTATTGAAATATTATTCGGCAGAAACATTCAATCAGGACTCTTACGGTGAGACTCAGTACAGAATACTAAACGAACGCTTTGCCGACGAAGATGGCAATTGGGCAATCATGCCATTATATCCCTATCATCCAAATGAATCCCTGCTGGCCGAAATTGATGGGAAGCCACCACACCCCCCATCCCAGAACCACTGGTTGGGTACGGATAATCGAGGACGGGATGTTTTTGCGCGACTGCTTTATGGTTTTAATATCTCCATCTCATTTGCGCTTATCGTGGTATTTTTCGCCTATATCGTTGGCATCAGCATAGGTGCGGTGCTTGGTTATTTTGGGGGAAAGATAGATATCTTTGGACAGCGCTTTATTGAAATCTTTGCTGCTATTCCATTTCTTTATACGATGATTATCGTGAGTTCATTACTCCAACCCAATTTTTTCCTTTTGGTTCTGGTTATGACCAGCTTTGGCTGGATCGGTATGACCTATTATGTAAGAGGAGAGTTTTATCGGGAAAAGGCAAAGGATTATGTTTCTGCAGCCGTTTCCATGGGCGCTTCAAATTTCCGAACAATGTTTAAACATATCCTGCCCAACGCTTTAACACCCATAATCACCTTTTCACCCTTTGCCGTTATTGGGTATATCAGTTCTCTCGTGGCTCTGGATTTTCTGGGTTTTGGATTGGCACCGCCAACACCAAGCTGGGGTGAATTGGTAAATCAAGGTGTTTCAGATATTCGGTACTGGTGGCTGATCGTTTCTCCCATGGGAGCCAGCTTCTTTACCCTGCTTCTGATTACTTTTATTGGCGAAGGCGTTCGTGAAGCCTTTGATCCAAAAGTGTATTCAAGACTAAGATGATTTCCAGGGAAACTGTGATAGAAAATGAATGATAAACTGATTCAGATAAAAAACTTAAAAACCTATTTCCACACAGAAGCTGGAATAGCCAAAGCCGTAGATGGGGTGTCTTTTGATATCTATAAAGGTGAGGTCTTAGGCATCGTTGGCGAGTCTGGATCAGGAAAATCGGTCTCCTCTCTTTCCATCAATCGATTAATCCCCACACCCCCGGGAGAAATCGTAGGTGGGGAAATCCTGTACAACGACATCAATCTGCTTGATCTCAGTTATGAGGAAATGCGGGAGTATCGTGGTAAGGATATTGCCATGATTTTTCAAGAACCCATGACCTCCCTGAATCCCGTTTTCAAGATTGATGTACAGATGAACGAAGTCCTGATGAAACATGAAAAATTGTCCTGGGATGAAGCGAATCTGCGCAGTATAGAAATGTTGGAATCTGTGGGGATGCCAGATCCAGTAAAGCGGTTGAAGGATTATCCTCACCAACTTTCAGGCGGGATGCGGCAACGCATCATGATTGCCATGGCCTTGCTGTGTGAACCGGCATTGCTCATTGCTGATGAGCCAACCACGGCACTGGATGTAACGATTCAAGCTCAAATATTGGATCTCATGGTGACTTTAAAGAAAAAGCGGGCGGATGCCGCCGTACTTTTAATTACCCATGATTTGGCTGTTATCGCAGAAACCTGTGAGCGGGTTATTGTGATGTATGGTGGCAAGATCCAGGAAATAGCCAGTGTGGAAGAACTGTTTGCCAATCCGTTTCATCCCTATACCAAGGGGCTCATGACTTCGATTCCTCACCCGGAGGAATCGTCGAAAAAAAAGGGACGGTTATTAGCGATCAAGGGTATGGTACCCCCTATTATGGCCATGCCTGAGGGCTGTAAATTCTGTACACGTTGTGATGACGTTATGGAAAAATGTCACACAGTAGAACCAGAACTGATTGAAACTGAACCAGGGCATGCAGTCAGATGCCATTTGTATGAAAATGAGACCGAAGCGTTATGAGCGATAGACCCATCCTGAAAGTACGCGATGTAAAAGTAAAATTCCCCCTTTTTGGCGGTGTATTTCAGCATAAGGTCGCCGAGGTAAAAGCGGTTGATGGTGTGTCATTTGACGTTTTCCCCGGTGAAACAATCGGAGTCGTCGGAGAATCCGGATGTGGCAAGTCAACACTTGGAAAAGCCTTGATTAATGTATTGAAGCTTACGGCTCCTGATGTAGAGGTGACGGGAGAGGTTTTGCTGGATCAGGATGGAAAGTATACCAACCTGCTCACATTATCCAAAAGAGAAATGAAGGCCTATCGTCCCGCTATTCAAATGATTTTTCAGGACCCCTTCTCCTCTTTGAATCCACGTATGCTGGTTGGGGATATTATCCAGGAACCCCTGGACTTACACACAAAGCTCTCCAGTGTAGAAAAGAAAGAAAAAGTCGCCTGGCTTCTGGAAAAAGTCGGCCTCTCTGCTGAGCAGGCTACACGCTATCCCCACGAGTTTTCCGGTGGTCAACGCCAGCGAATCGGGATCGCCCGAGCCCTGGCGACCAATCCCAAAATTATTATTTCTGATGAACCCGTTTCAGCTCTCGATGTTTCCATACAGGCCCAGGTTATCAATCTGATGATGGATCTTCGTCAAGAATTCAATCTGACCAATATTTTTATCGCCCACGATTTATCCGTTGTTGAGCATATATCAGATAAAATCTTGGTCATGTATTTAGGAAATGTTGTGGAGTATGGAAATGCTGAGGATGTCTATTATCATCCCAGACACCCCTATAGTCAGGCACTTCTGTCGGCTGTTCCCAAACCAGACCCGGCCAATAGAAATAAGACCAGAATCATTCTAAAGGGAGATGTACCCTCCCCACTTGCAAAACCATCTGGTTGTGGGTTCCGAACTCGCTGTCCCATTGCTCAACCCTCATGTGCTGAATCCCAACCAGAGTTTAAGGAACAGGCCAAAGATCATTTTGTCGCCTGTCCACTGGTGGAGTAAGACTTACCAAAGGACTACTTTGCCCGGTTTTTCCTGGGCGAATGAACTTTCTTCACAGATGCTACAAAATCTGCCATGGGTAGGGAGGCAATTGTTTTGCCAATGAGCTCCAGTGGCAGATCATCCAGTTTTTTAAAACGGACACAAGACTTCCCCATATCCATTCGTTTTCCAGTTTCCCTGTAAGCCTCGTGAAAGCTTTTAGCTCTATCGTCAAACATGTAAATACCGGATAAATATACGGCCATGTGGTTTTTTTGTGAAGCAAGTGCCGCGTATAAAAGAGGCTGTTTGTTGTAGGTGTCTGGATAAACACTTGTTGGCACCTGATAGGTGATCATGCCCCAATTCATGGTTTCCTCATAACCCTCAGGCAGGTTGTCAAGGATGACCTTCCTAACTTGAACTATTTGTGCTACCCTGTCTTCTGGCAAGCCGCTTATATACGCTTCTATGGTTGTAGCTTGTGATTGCATTTTTGACACCTCTTGACTTGAGAAACCTTTCGAAGGTTCTAAACCTTCGAAAGGTTAAAGATTAATCTTGCTTCCAATATTTGGAATCGCGCCTAAATTTGTGCCCGATACCGCAGGAGAAAACAAAAATTTCTCGATCAGAACAGGATTGAAACATATCGTATGAAAGGTCACGCTGGAAGTTTCCTATGAAGAAAAGAATTTACCTCATCTCACTTGTTCTGGTCTGGCTTTTTCTGTCTGGGCGCTTGCTCTATATGACTTACTTGCATGGAGGGTCTGGATCGTATCTATCACTGGCCTCGGGTATGCGCGAACTCCCCAGCGAATCAGAATGGATGAATATTTATCTTGATGGCAAAAAAATGGGACATACCGTATACTCTATTGAAAACCAGGGCGCCAATGGGTACACCATAAAAAGCTCAAGCAACCTGAATGTTGTCTTTGGCGGCCTGGAGTCAGAAATTCATCTGGAAAATTCTGCCATTATGGACACATCCTTCAGACTTGAAGCCTTCAGTTTCTGGATGGTATCCGATCAATATTCAACCCACGTACAAGGGCAGAAGTACGGCACGACAATGGCGTTGGAATTCATTCAGGGTCAGGACACTACCCGATCAGAAATAACGGTACCCCAGGACCTCTACACCTACACTGCCATTCAACCCATGATTGCCAGCAAGGGAATTTTAGAGGGGCAAACCATCCGGGTGCCAGCATATGATGCTATGTCCAATGAAATGGCTGATGTGATGATCACCCACGAAGGCAAAGAAATCGTTAGCGTTGCTGGTGAGAAACACTTTCTGAACAAACTCCGTATCGAGTTTAAGAGCATACCCTCCATCATGTGGTTGGATGACAATGGTATTACCTACAAGGAAGAAACCATTATGGGCATGATGATGGAGAGAACCACTCCGGAGTTAGCCCTGGCTAAATCTGAGGGGGGTCAAGTTGATTTATTAAATGGTTTTGCTGTTATCCCCAGCTACCCCATCTCCAATACAAAGAGGCTAAAAGAGTTAAAAATTGGTCTCTCTGGCATCACGCCAGATGTTCTGGCCGGTCTGTCATCGGAGCGACAGAAAATTGAGAGCGAGGATCCATTTATCGTTAGCTTGAGTCAAGCTGCGACGCCCATAAACCCGGATGAACTGGAGGTTAACCTGAAAGCCTCAGATATGGTCCAGAGTGATCATGAGCAAATACGTGAGAAGGCGATTCAGATTTTAGGGGGCGAGAGTAAAGCCATTGCCATTAGTCATACCCTGACCAAGTGGGTCTATAATTATCTGGAGAAAAAACCAGTTGCCAGCATTTCTGGTGCGGTGGACATTCTAAATACTGGAGTTGGGGATTGTACAGAACATACCACGCTCTATACGGCCCTTAGTCGAGCAGCAGGTGTCCCCACCAAAATTCATATTGGACTGGTGTACCTCCAGGGTCGCTTCCTGTTCCATGCCTGGCCCGTAGTCGCCATTGATGGTGAGTGGGTAGATGTAGACCCCAGTCTGAATCAATTTCCTGCTGACGCCACGCACATCGCTCTGGTTGAAGGCGATTTTGAGAATCTGACCAATCTCATTCCAGTTCTGGGCAATGTTAAAATAGAGATTCTTGAACAAGTCTATTAAGTCCTGACGAGTAGGTATTGTCAACATCTCTGAAGTTTATCATCAAGACCATCTCCATATGTTTTTAATCGATGCACCCTTCGTTTCTGATTATCTGAAACAGACGCTTCAGAATATCAAAATCCCAGTTATTCAAACGGCTTATGCAGCAAAGGCGCTGGAGGGTTATACAATAAATTTTATCTCTGAGCTTGAGGCAATCCAGGCTTATGATAGGAATAGGAAGATTGAGTTTTATACCAATTCTGAAAACGCTTTGGATTGGATTCTTACTCAATTTCCATCAAGTGGACTTGCACGGACTGTGGCACAGGTGAAGGATAAGGTGCGCTTCCGGGATGTTTTGTCAGAGATTCATCCAAGCTATTATTATAAGGGGTGCCCATATTCAGAGCTGGAGCAAATTGATCCAGAATCAATTCCATTTCCTGTCATCCTGAAACCATCGATTGGCTTTTTTAGTTTAGGCGTTCAAAGAGTAGATGATAAGACAGAGTGGATGAATACGCTGGCTACACTGGATTCGCTGACCAACAGCTATGAGGGTATTTACCCCACAGGGGTTCTGGACAACACTATTTTTATTATGGAAGCAGTAATACCCGGGGATGAATTTGCAGTTGACTGCTATTTCGATGACCAGGGTCAGGTTGTCATTTTGAATATGATGAAACACCTGTTTGCCTCTGGTGACGATGTGAATGATCGAGTATATATCACATCATCAGCCATTGTAGAGCAATATCTGTCTCCCATTCAGATTTATCTGAATAAGCTGGGATCGCTATTTAACCTGATGAATTTCCAGGCACATATTGAAATTAGAATTGACCACGACGAAATCGCAGCCATCGAGATAAACCCACTGCGTTTTGGAGGGTGGTGTTCTACTGCGGATCTGGCTCAGTATGCCTGGGGCATGAATATCTACGAGGCTTTGATCACCAAAACATTACCCGATTGGACCCAGCTGATCCAGCGAGATCCATCAGAGGTGTTTGCGCTTGTTGTGCTAAACAATAGTACGGGGGTACCGGGCAAGGAGATTGCCAGTTTTGATTATGAGGGGTTGCTAGAAAAAGTCCAGAATCCATTGGAACTGCGCAAGACAGACTTTAGCAAATTCCCCTTGTTTGGCTTTCTCATGTGCCAGGTTCCAGCAAGTGATGTT
The DNA here is from genome assembly GCA_016784545.1 of Candidatus Neomarinimicrobiota bacterium. Classification (NCBI taxonomy): domain Bacteria; kingdom Pseudomonadati; phylum Fidelibacterota; species Fidelibacterota bacterium. The sequence continues at coordinate 49,333 of JADHUM010000010.1, read as the reverse complement.
TCTGAATTGGAAAGACTGCTCCACTCAGACCTGAGCGAGTTTGTCACACTTTACTCCGGGTAATAATTCTTCAATCTATTCTGTTGAGCTTCAATCGCTTCACTCAAGTCATCATTGGACAAGTCTTGCTTTTTTTGGAGGAGCCAGAGGATTTTCTCTTCGGCAATCCGGGCTCGAGGATGAACCGGTTGAAGTTCCAGGCTTAATTGATAGAGATGCAGCGCTTCATCAATTTGGGCCATTTGACTTTCAGGTTTTTCCATGTTTTGCGCATCAATCTGACGTTTAAGTATCTCAGCACTCTCAAATGCTTCAAACCATTTTTCAAGGGAATACCACTCATATCCTGCTGCAGTCAAAAAGGTAAAAGGGATGGGATGCATGGCATTCCCCTGCAGATTTCGGGCAAAAACCTGGAAGGAAACACTCTTTTCAGGAGAGGCTTCTGGTGTTGCCGTGAGAATACTTGAATTGGAATCCCAGTTGGATTGAATTTGTACCCCCTCCTGTAAAACCTTGAAGCTGTTTTCTTCAAAAAAGGTGTTGCCAAAGCCATCATCAAGTTCGAATTCAATGGGTCGGCTCAAGTCAATAAATTTGATCGAATCAGGCAGTAGACAGGTGGCGAAGGGTGTCCCTCGATTAAAATACTCCAGGATAGCCTTGTAATAAATCTCAGCTTCCAGTTTATTGTAGGCCTTTGATTTAAGTCGTCCTTCCCCGGCGGGATTGGTAAAAAAGCCAGCCTCCCCAATGACACCAGGCATATCATTAATGGTGTTTCTCAACACCGATGTTCCAGAGCTGTAGATAAGATGATCACTGTATACTGCGCCATCCTGCTGTTGATGGAAGGTCATTTCAGCGCGCATGCTATCAATGAGAATTTTTGCAAAATCAACTGACGCTGGATTCAAATCAGCTGATCCAAAAAAGTAGACAATGGGCAGGTCGATGGAGGGGTCATTTTGTGATCCATTGTGGTGGATGGAAACAAACAGATCACTTCCATGCTCCCTGGCCATGGCGGCCCTGCCACCCAGGCTCACATCCCGATCTTTGGTGCGGGTCATGAGCACATTGGCGCCAGCCAGAGAGAGTTTTCTGCTAAGCATTTTGGCAACTCTGAGGTTAATCCACTCTTCACGCTCTCCAGTTTGACCAATTCGAAAGGAATCATAGGCCTGCGTATCTCCATGACCGGGATCAATAGTGATGTTGATGCCTGCCAGGGGTTGATCTTCCAAAACCATATACTGCGGACCGGTACATGCTGAGAGCACAAGCAAGGCAAGGGTGATAAGAGTAATATTTTGGCGCATAATGACCTCGTTATTCATGCATGACGGAAGTGTTTGTCATAGGCCTATAATATGGTCATGAAACAGAAAGCCTATAAAAGAAAATCCCCGCTGAATAATCAACGGGGACACATAAATTGAAGCCGGGACTATGGCTTAGATTAGTGCCAGGGCTTGCTCCAGATCGGCTTGTAAATCCTCTATATCTTCAGTTCCGATGGCAAAGCGAACCAATCCATCTGTAATTCCGGCGGCCACGCGTTCCTTCTCTGGGATATTTGCATGCGTCATGGAAGCGGGGTGCTGGATGAGTGATTCATAACCACCCAGAGACACAGCCAGCTGAGGGATGGTCACGCCGTTTAAAACGGTTTTTCCCGCTTCAACACCACCTTTAACCTCGAAGCTGATCATGGATCCAAAACCCTTCATTTGTCGCTTGGCGAGATCATGCTGGGGGTGAGATTTCAAGCCGGGGTAACGCACCCATTCGATCTTGGGATGGGCTTCCAGATAATCAGCCAGTTTCTGGGCATTTTCTTCACCTCTCTGAACTCGCAGTGAGAGGGTTCTCATGCCCCGCAGCACCAGCCAGCTCTGATGGGGATCCATGGTTCCGCCAGTAGCATTGATCACAGATTTTATACGATCAAAATTTTCCTGAGTTTTAGTAATAATCACCCCACCCACAACATCTGTATGCCCATTTATATATTTGGTGATGCTATGTAGAACCACATCAGCCCCCAGATCTAGTGGGTTCTGAAGGATGGGACTCATAAAGGTGTTATCAACAACCAGCAGGGCTCCGTGTTCATGAGCAATGTCAGCGCAGGCTTCAATATCTGTTAGTTTTATGGTTGGATTGGCAGGTGTTTCAATATATAGCAGAGATGTATTTGATTTCATGGCGCGTCGAACTATTTCCAGGTCTGACGTATCCACAAAATCGCCCTCCACACCAAAGCGGCTGAAGTCATTTTCCACAACCATTCTGGAAGAACCATACATGGCATCTGTTCCTACCATATGGGCACCGGCCCCCAGATAGGTCATATAAATACCACAGACTGCTGCCATACCCGATGCGGTTGCGATACCGCCAACCCCGTGCTCAAGTAAGGCTACAGCCTCCTCAAAGGCGTTGGTTGTAGGATTACCAATACGGGTATAGATGTAACCCTTCTCTTCGCCACCAAACAGGCGAGCACCATGGTCAGCATCCCGGAATTTGAAAGTTGAAGTCTGATAGATTGGTATTCCAACACTACCATGAGTAGTATCAGGATTTTCACCGGCATGGGTAACCTGGGTATTGATGCCTTTGTTCTTTAGGGTAAGACTCATGAGAACGCTCCTGCGTTTAATGTTAGAAGGTCGGATAGCACGGCATAACCGGTTTCTACACCACCAGCTCCGGGCCCCGTAATAGTTACATCTCCAAGAAGATCTGTGGAAAAAGTAATGGCATTCAGCAAACCATTCACCTGGGCGAGGGGGTCTGAAATCGCCAGTTTCTCCGGCCTAACTTGAGCAACGATTTTGTCATCTCCCACTGAAAGGGTGGCAACCAGTTTCCAACGCTTGCCATGACGACGAGCTTCTTCAATGTGGACCTGAGTGATTGCAGAAATTCCTTCCCGCTTTATATCTCCCAGATCAATGGTTAGATCAAAAAGTTCGCTGGCCAGAATAGCCAGCTTAGCCTGGGCATCATAACCCTCTATATCAGCCGAGGGGTCTGCTTCAAGATATCCCAGCTTATCAGCCTGTTGAAGTGCGTCATCATAACTGGATCCGCCCTCCATCTCATGCAGCATAAAGTTTGTGGTTCCGTTTAAAATCCCCCTCATACCACGAACCTGGTTTCCTTTAAGCGTGTTGTGGAAAAAACTGAAGGCTGGTGTTCCGCTAAGAACTGTGGCTTCATTGAGAAAAGCACAGCCACGTTTTCTGGCCAGGCCTTTCATTTCCGGGTAGGCCAGTGCCGCAGGTCCCTTATTTCCAGAGATGATGTGTTTGCCTGTTTTGAATGCGGTTCGACAATGGGTCAGAGCAGGTTCAGCATCAACCAGATTGGTGTGGGAGAGCTCTATTACCACGGTGGCGTTGGACTCACGTATCATGTCTTCAGCATCCCAATCTCTAACATTTTCGACAAAGGGTGTGTCGTTCTGACTGAGATAATTGAGATAGGAAAGTGATAGGCCTGCCGGGTGGAACATGGTTCCACGGCTACGGGTACTTACAGCGACAACCTCAAACTCGAATTGATGCTCTCGCTTCAGGAGATCACGTTTCTCAAGCAGAATCTTACACAGCCCCTGAGCCACGGTTCCAAAACCCACCAGGGCGATCAGGTGTTTCCGGGCAGATCCCGTGTTAGATAGCATGCTATTCAGACCGGGGGTCTTTTATATCAGTTGGTATTTTTGTCTCAAGTTTCAGGGTGGAGAGAACCACCATGGTTTTTAGATGCTGGACCTCTGGCAGGGCGGTCAGCTTATGGAGAACAAAATTTTCATAATCAGGGATGTCCCGACTGGCCACTTTGAGCAGAAAGTCAGCGCCACCGGTAATGTGGTGACATTCCATGACTTCATCCAGAGCGGTGATGGATTTCATGAATCGTTCAACCCCTTCGCGACCATGACGTACCAGAGTGACTTCAACATAAGTGAAGCAATTCAGTCCTAGCTTGGCAGGATTGGTCAGTGCTACATAGTTTTGTATAATCCCATTGCGTTCTAATTTTTTCACACGTTCCAGAGTGGGTGGCGGGGACATGTTTATCTGTCGTGCTAACTCGGCATTGGAGATGCGACCATTTTCCTGTAAAATGTCCAAAATTTGTCTGTCAATTTTATCTAAACCCATAATCACCTAATAATAGTTATGTTATTTATCAAATAATATGCGGAAGATAATGTATTCTACTTTATTTACAATTGTTATGATCTGTTAGTGTTCAATATTTGGATGTTAAGGGACAGTAGGAAATGATCCAGCAAGTCGAGAGCTTGCTCTTTATTCTGCTGAAATATTGGCTAAATTGCCGTTCAAGAATTCGAATATTAAGGGGATAAAATGTTTAGTAAGTATCGTTCAATCAGTATGCTCGTTGTGTGGGGTTTGATGGTTTCCTTAATGAGTGCGCAAGGGGTCACTCAAGAATATGCCATGGGTAAGGTTTTTCTGGCCAATGGCATGACCCTGGAGGGCAAGGAATTACGTATGACCATGGAATCAGTTACCCTTGATATTCAGGGACAGGATCAAGTATTTCCGCTTGCTGACGTGGTCCAGGTTATGGCTAAATCCGGTAAGGCTAAAAGGTTTGGACAAAATTGTGCAGGAGCATGTGTTGGTTTTAGTCTCGGTTCCTGGTTGGCATCAGGTGGCACAACCACTGATCTGGATGGAAATGTAGTTGATATTGAGCCCATGCAGCAAGTGATAAGCATTGTGCTGTGGGGCGGAGTTTCATATGGTATTGGATATCTGGCAGGCAAAGTCAGTGATGACTGGCAGGTTGTCTATTTAAACAGAGGTTGAAATACAAAATACATGAAGAAAAAAATTCTCTTTTTATGTACAGGAAATTCCTGTCGTTCACAAATTGGTGAAGGATTGATGCGCCACATGGCCGGTGATAAATATGATGTCTTTTCGGCTGGTGTGGAACCAAGCCGCCTCCATCCCATGTCAATTCTGGTCATGAATGAAATCGGTATAGATATCAGTCAGCAGAGCTCGGATGATGTGAATGATTATCTGAAGTCCGGAATAGACATTGTCATTTCAGTTTGTGACCACGCGGCCCAGACCTGTCCCTCTTTTCCAGGAGATGTGGAGCGGATACATTGGAGTCTTATAGATCCTTTTCATGGTTGGGATGTGGATGAATCCAAACTTCCTGATTACCGCAATACCAGAGATGACTTGAAACAACGGATTCAGGGTTTTTTGTCAAGCCAGATATAAGACCTTCAAATGATTATTCACTATGCTCCAGTAGATTCCCCCTTGGGACGTTTCTTTCTGGCCCAACACGAAAACGAACTGTGTTGTTTGAGCCTGGGTGTGGGAGCTAAAGAAAAACTCTTTTCCTATATTAAAAAAGTCTTCCCCACTGCAGAACTCAAAACCTCCAAACCGATACTAAAAGAAACAATTCAGCAACTCTCTGAGTATTTCTCAGGGGTGCGTACCGATTTTGACATGAAGCTGTTTTTGTCTGGGACAGAATTCCAAAAGCAGGTTTGGAAGAGTCTCATGGAGATTCCCTACGGTAAAACCATCTCATATGGAGCTCTTGCCACCTCTCTTAATTCACCAGGCAGCATGCGGGCTGTAGGGGCAGCCAATGGTCAGAATCCAATTCCCATCATCATCCCCTGTCACCGGGTTATTGCATCAGATGGGTCATTGGGTGGATACACGGGTGGATTGGGGATCAAAAGGAAGCTCCTGGATCTGGAGCAACAGAAGTACACACCGACCTTGTTTTGAATTGTGTGTCAAATGAATTAAAAGCCGTCAACTTGAGCGGAGTCGAGAGACAGGCTGGTGCAACATGTTCAGTGGTTCTTGCACTTCGACTCCGCTCAGTGTGACGATTCAATTATACTTGAGATAGTTAAAACTGAACCTTACGAAGGTTTCAAACCTTCGTAAGGTTATAGGAAAAGTCCTAAAGTGGTTTTACAGGGATACAGATATCTACGATATGCTTGTTCTCCGGGTGCTTGTCAGGATCATTAAGATTGATCTCAAAACAGGTTCGATCATCCGGTTGATAACCGCTTTGGGGTAGCCAGCCACCCATGAGGTGATTCCAGGCTTCACTATACTCATCCTCATTGATCTCAAAATGTCCAACAGCATAGTCGCCGGGATCGAGCCTCATCTTTCCGATTTCACCGTCTACCGCCATGTCTGCCGGAACGGTGATGCAAGCACTGGTCCGCAGCTTGTCCTCATCGGTGACATTTGGATCATCATGGTAAACAGTAAGCACTTTTGTTTTCGGGTTGCTCATCAATCCACGAGGACCCGCCCAGTGCATCAATTTTCCGAATAGACTTTGAAAAAGAGCTGAATCTCCTGCATAGGGCCCTATGTGGCGCACATAAGCAACATGCATTTCAGGAAAAGTTTTGACTTCAACTGTGACGTCTTTCATCTCAATCATTATTTTACTCCATTTTAGGGTTCGAGCTGATGGATCCATCTCCATCAACCAATCACCCCTAGAGTACTCTGATTGGGAGGTTAAAGATTTCCAATGATTGCCAAGTAGTTGACGTTCTTTGCGATTCGTTTTACCATTCTTGCTACGATGGGCATGTTCACCATCGCGCCATTCGCTGGCACTCATGTCAAATCGCAGTTTAAAGGCTCTGGCAAAAGCTGCGGAACTTGAAAATCCACAATCCAAAGCAATGTTAGTGATAGGTTTCTGGTTAGTCTCAGTGAGTTGAGACGCTGCCTTTTCAAGACGAATACGTTGAATAAACTGATTTAAGGATTCTCCCACCATAGCCTTAAAAATTCGGTGGAAATGAAACCTGGAAAAGTTGGCAACCCTTGCCAATTCCTCAAGCGTCAATTCCTGATCCAGATTGCGATCAATATGATCCATAACGCGATTGATGCGGGCGGTATATTCAGCCCTTTGATTTGCCTGATTGCTCATCATAATAAATTCGATGCCAACTCGGCAAGTGCAGAACGTTCTCCCTTCTCAAGATTCATGTGGGCATACAAACGCTGCCCCTTGAAACGGTCAATGAGATAGGAGAGGCCATTGGATTGACTATCCAGGAAGGGGTGGTCAATCTGAAAAATATCGCCGGTGAAAACAACTTTTGTTCCTTCGCCAGCACGGGTGATGATGGTCTTTATTTCGTGGGGTGTGAGGTTCTGAGCTTCATCGACGATAAAGAAAATTTTCTGTAAGCTACGCCCCCGGATATACGTAAGTGGAGCAATAACGATCTTCTCATCCTCTACCAGCTTGTTGATTTTCTCAAACTCAGAATTGTCATTTAGATACTGATTCTGAATGACCTTCAGATTGTCCCAGAGCGGTTGCAGGTAAGGATCAATTTTTGACTTAATATCACCAGGTAAAAAGCCAATATCCTTGTTACTCAGAGGAACAATAGGTCGGGCGATATAAATCTGGCGATACGAGCGCTTTTTTTCCATGGCGGCGGCCAGGGCCAGCAGTGTTTTACCTGTACCAGCCTTCCCCGTAATGGATACCAGGGGAATCTCATCATTGGTCAACACATCCAGGGCAAATAACTGCTCGGCGTTGCGAGGGATGATGCCATGGGCAGCACGTTTATCCAGGCGTTGCAGGAGATCCTGATTGGGATTGTAAACAGCCAGCGCTGACTTTTGATCATTTTTTAGGATATAATGATGCCATGGGGCTGGTGTTTCTTCAATTCCCGTCTGGTCAAAGGGCATCTCAAAGGGAGTCTTATAAAGCGTATCGATTACTTCAGAGTCCACATGCTCCTGGATTGATTTCCCGGTATAGAGTTCATCAACACTGGCCACCTTGTCTGTAAAGTAGTCCTGGGCCTCCATTCCCAAGGCTTTGGCTTTCATGCGCAGGTTTACATCCTTACTCACCAGGACCACCCTTTGTTTTTGAGCCTTGGCCAGCTCATAGGCAGTATAAAGAATCCGATGGTCAGTAATATCTTCGGCAAAAACACCAGCCAAATCTTCACTGGTTGAATTTATTTCCACCCTGAAAACCCCCTGTTTGGCTCCCAGCTTGACCCCTTTTTCAAACATATTTTCAGTGGACAGTTTATCAATGGCACGCACAAAGGCCCGGGCATGATAATTCAGAACGTCATTGCCCTTCTTGAAATGATCCAGCTCTTCCAATACTGCCATGGGTAACACAATATCGTTGTCTTCAAAATGGTAGATGCAGTCACTGTCATGGAGAATGACATTGGTATCCAGAACGAGCGTCTTTTTCATGAGTGCTCCCTTCGAAATTGATTGGAAATAATCTAATATTTAGAAAGGAGTAATACAGGTACGTTTTTTATCCGACTTCCCAAGCTTGTGAACAGAAGACCTGTCGAAGTGCTAAGAGCAGGGGCTCCATCGGGTGATGGTAAAAGTGGAATAAATCAGACCTGTGAATTGTTGGCATCCAATTGAAAAAAGAGACCTATTTAACATCACTTCGGTTATTTTAGCACTCTAGAAGTGATAAAAACCCGGAGATTCCTGTATGAATAAGAAAGCCTATATAAATCGTTCTGAAGTGAAAAACTATCTCGCTACCGCTGATCCTACCGTATTGAATTACATAGAGCAATGTGAAGTTCAAATTGATAAGCTGGCTGAAATTGGATTTCAACTCTCTGCAGAGCGCGACCTTCCTACCCTGCTCAATCTTATTATTGAAGAAGGTATGCGCATCACCAATTCAGATGGTGGAACCTTATATTTACGAACTGAAGATGATCGTCTCGCCTTTGAAATTATGAAGACCATAACGCTGGGTACAAACTGGGGCGGTATCAGTGAAACTGCCATCCCCGAGTTTATATACCCCGTGAAACTTTACATGGAGAATGGAGAACCCAATGATCATATGATTTCTGCTCATGTGGGATTATCAGGAGAGACACTGAATATCCCAGATGCCTATGAGAATGATGTCTATGATTTCTCAGGCACCAAAGCGTTTGATTCGAAAAACAATTATCGCTCCCAGTCTTTTCTCTGTATTGCCATGAAAAACCATGAGAGCGACATCATTGGCGTCCTCCAGCTCATCAATGCAGCCGACCCGGTTACTGGTGAGATTATTCCATTTTCCGAGGATATGCAGAAGCTGATTGAGTCTTTAGCGAGCCAGGCTGCTGTGGCCATTACAACGGTACGCCTTATTGAAGGCCTGGAAACCTTGTTGGAATCATTTATCCAATTGATTGCAGACGCCATTGATGAAAAGTCACCCTATACAGGTGGACACTGTTCACGTGTTCCCGCCCTGGCTATCATGTTGGCCGAGAAAGTTAACCAGACCAAGGAGGGCCCCTTTGGTGATGTCCAATTCTCCCGGGAGGATATGGATGAGCTAAGGATTGCGGCTTGGCTCCATGATGTTGGAAAAATTACCACGCCAGAATATGTGGTTGACAAGGCCACCAAGCTGGAAACCATCTATGATCGTGTTCATGAAATGAATACCAGATTTGAAGTGCTAAAACGGGATGCTGAGATCGATTATTTAAGAACCATTGCCAATGGAGTAACCGCTCAGAAGCAAACACTTCTGGAGACAGAATTACAGGAAAAACTGGCTCTACTCGATGATGATCAGGCTTTTCTGAATGAGTGTAATACTGGTGGTGAATTCATGGCCGATGACAAAAAGGAAAGGGTCATCACTATTTCAAAACGTCAGATTGTACTCAATGGTGAAAAGCAAAATCTACTTTCAGACGACTGGGTCATGAATTTGAACATCTCACGCGGAACCCTGAACAATGCAGAGAGAGATAAAATTAATGATCATATTGTGGTCACCATTGACATGCTGGAAAAACTACCCTTCCCCAAACATCTCAAACGGGTTCCAGAATTTGCCGGCGGCCACCATGAAACCATGATTGGTACAGGATACCCCAAGGGATTAACCAAGGCAGATATGTCTGTTCAGGCTCGTATCATGGGTATTGCTGATATTTTTGAAGCTTTAACTGCCAGCGATCGTCCCTACAAAAAAGGCAAGACCCTTTCTGAAGCCATGCGTATTATGGGCTTTTTTAAGGCAGATCAGCATATTGATGCAGATTTGTTTGATGTTTTTCTCAGTGAAGGTGTCTTTCAGGAATATGCCGATCAATTTCTTGATGCCAAATATATAGATGAGGTGAATGTTCAACAGTATCTGGATATTCAACCCAAACCACTGAGTAACTAAAAATGATTTAAAGGGAGGATGATCATGGAAATTAAACCTGATCTTGGCAAATTGATGCGGCGTGAGATTTACACGTTTTTAACAATCACAGCCGTCATCATTATCTGCACCTTCATTATACAAGCTCTGGTTGTCATTCTTGACCCCGAGGTGACCAATGCTGAGTTTGTTAAATATGTCTGGTCCTGGGTAGCTGGCTTCCTCATCGTGCTTTGGGTTGTAACACCCTGGTTTCAGTACCTCTGGATAATCAATTTGAAGTATTCAGTTGATGATGAACGTGTCATGATTCAAAAAGGCATTATTACTAAAAAGAATGTTAGTATTCCATATTCGGCGGTAACCGATTTTACCCTGAGTCGCTCCCTCTACGAAAGATGGTTGGATATTGGGACCCTGTTTATTCAAACTGCTGGTCAGGGAGCTCAGGCTGGTGGACATGAGGGTAAACTGGAAGGGATCGTGGAATTTGAATCCCTACATGCGGTGTTGCGAGCAAAGGTAAAGGCTTATCGAGGAAATCAAGGTGAGGGCACTGATACTCAACCAGAATCAGTGATTGGTGAAATAGAAGTCTTGAAATCCATTCTGGAAGAGATTATAGAGATTAATCAAAAGCTCACCTGATTAGTCTCTGTCTATAAAGTTAGTTTTAAACAGGGTGCAGATAAATTCGTTGTGAAGGAAGAATTTAAAGACAGACACTAATTACTGTTTTCTTAGAAAATTTCCGAGAAATATTTTCAATACGACGAGATGTACAAGGATCCCCAAAAATAGATCACTCCAGATCCAGGCTGATGATTCCTGACTATGGATAAAGGCTTTGGCTATCCAAAAGGGTGGTAAAAATGCTGACAACCAGTGCCAGCCGGAGTTCCAGAAAAAAACAAGGGGTATGGCCAGATACATAATTCCCAGTAATTTGCTAAAGGCTAAACCTTCCACCTTATTCTCTGAAAATGTCACCAGAAAAAGCGTCCCAATAGCTGCTTCAAGAGCAATCATTATTGCAATGCCTAACCCATGCAGAGGCTTGAGCGGAACCAGAGCAGTTGCATAGAAAATTAATAAAAAGAACAGTGCGCTGAGCAACATGGGCATCATGAGCTTATAAGTTAGATAGCCCTGCTTTCTCAAGGGTGTGACACTGATAAAATCAATCACATCTTCATCTCGTTCATCCAGAATAATAAAGCCATATATCATGGCAAAAAGCATCCCGGGGATCAGGTTAAGAAAGCTTACCACAAATAAGCGGTAGGGTGTGGGGTCAATTTCAAACCGGGCCTGAAGAAATAGTTCAATGGTAGGCAGAAAAAAGAGCAGAATGGTTATAGCCAGCGGTCCAAAAAGAGCCATCACAAGGGTGGTATCACGGATGATGAGCTTCAAATCACCCTGAGCCAGGACTATAGTTGGCACTTTCATGTTAGCTGGGGTGCCTGACATATCTATCGAAACGCCGATGAACCCAAACACTGAGGATGGAAAACCAGATTAACAGACTGGCAACTGAAAACAGTTTTATTGCGAGAGAGTAATCATGGGCCAGGACATCCAGCAATATCAAGGTGGCTCGTGTGGGGAAAAGATAGAAAAGAGGTGTATCAAAAAGCTGGAGATACGCTAGAATAGGTAGACTGATAAGCAGACCAATTCCCAGGGATTTGACAAAGTAGTCATTCACATGGCGGGCTCTAGCTGCGAAAACAAGCCCAAAGAGCGTATAAATTAGAGCGCTAATAACCACGCCAATAATGAACCAACTCAAATTTTGCCCCCCAACTGATGCCCCCAGTATAATGATGAGAGCAGAGGTACAAGACAGGAGCAGAAAGGACAATATTTTAGCCAGCAGGTATTCATGAAGTCGCAGGGGGGTAACAAATAGACTTTCAGTCAAGTTTTGTCCCCGTTCAAGCAAAACGATAGCGCCAATAAAGGTAAATCCCAGCGTGCAGATATCGGTAAAGAGAATGATTGTCAGGGTCGGATATATCAGCGTTTCGGGCAATAACTTTAAGGTAATGATGTATAGAACAGTCAGGATTGCATAAACATAATAGAATCCATGCCGGAACTGAAAGCGAATGTCTTGACGGAGTGCAGCCAGAAGTCTCACTGCAGCGTTCTCCCAGTCGTCTTTACAAAAACATCCTCCAGGCTGGCTTCCCTGCTGTGAATGGTTTCGATATAATGATTCTTCAAGATATTCTGAAACGTGTCATTTGTGCCCAGTGTGTCCATGGGAATAGATTGGGTTTGTAATGAATCTGCGTCACGATATTCAATTTCCAGGAATCTTTCACCATGCTGCAATTTGAGCTCTCTGGGTGAGTCAATCAGACTAACCTCACCATCCACAATAAAGGCAACCCGATCACAAAGTGTGTCGGCAACATGCATGTCATGGGTGGTGATACAGATGGTATTGCCTTTATCTTTCTCGGCGAGAATTAGAGCTTCCAGCTTGCGCAGATTGACAGGATCCAGCCCTGCTGTAGGTTCGTCCAGAAAGATCAGGGTCGGGTTGTTCAATAGACTGCGGCAAAAGTTCAATCGAACCTTCATCCCTTTGGAAAAATCACTGACACGGGTCTTGGCCGAATCCTCCAGTCCAACAGCAGCCAGAAGCTCCACAGGATTCCGGGTTTTACTGGCATAAAACCGGGCAAAGAATTCCAGGTTTTCCAGGGCAGTGAATTTGGTGTATAAATTGGGGGTCTCAAAGGCCACACCTATGGACTCATAGAATTCAGAGTTCAGCTTTTGAAGATCAAGACCATTGACTGAGACTGCACCCCTGTAGTTATTCAGAATGCCGATGAGGATTTTTTGAGTTGTGCTCTTTCCAGCACCACTTGGACCAAGAAATCCGAAAATTTCACCGGTGTCAACCTGAAAATTTAAACCTCTGAGTGTGTCCTGAGAATTGGAACCATAAGCAAAGTGAAGATCAGTTACCTGGATCATAAGGTCTGCCTCATTCTTGAATTCAGTTGTCGTCTATGAGTTGAATCCCATGCGGTTCAAGCTTGATCAGGCGTTTTTTATAGAGAGAACCAATAGAACGCTTAAACACCTTCTTGCTCAACCCAAATTCACGATAAACGACATCAGGTGGTGTTTTGTCATTGAAGGGCAGGAATCCCTGATGCTCCTCGAGCAAATCCAGAATCTTTTGACTGGCGGCATCCATGTGTTGTACGCCAGGCTCCTGAAGAGTGAGATCAATCTTGCCATCCTCGCGGATGTTTTTGATGTAGCCTTCAAGTTGTTGCCCCTGTTGCAGGGGCTGGAAAACTTCGTCTTTGAAAAGCAGACCCCAATATCCGTTCTCAATAATGGCTTTATATCCCAGATCTGTGCGATTTACGATAAACAGATCAACTTTTTCACCAGGAGTGAAGCGTGGGTTCTCATCACTTAAAAACTTGTCGAGTTTGGTGCTGGCTGCAATGCGGTTGCTGACGATGTCCAGATAAGTGTGGACCACATAGTGTCGACCCTCGACAAGTTTGTGGCTTTGTTCACGAAAGGGAACCAACAGATCTTTGGGCAGCCCCCAATCCAGAAAAGCGCCCATCTCATTATTGTCGATAACCTTGAGGCTGGCAAATTCACCCACCATGGTTTTAGGCTTTAGGGTTGATGCAATGATGGTGTCTGTGGAATCAAAGTATACAAATACCTCGAGCATATCGTCAACTTTTGTGCCTTCTGGAACTTCGCGTTTGGGTAATAGAATATCACCCAGTTCTTCGCCATCCAGATAGACCCCAAAGTCCACTTCCCGCATGACATGGAGCGTATTCATTCTTCCAATTTGAGACATAGGACCCCTTATAAATTTGTGGCTGAAGTTAAGGATGGGGAAATGGGATGAAACTGGAAAGATGGTGGGGCGATTTTTCCAGAACCAATCTGTCACACAGCACAACGGCAGACAATTGCCCCGTGCTTCAGCGCGGGGGTAGAGAGAAAGATTCAAGATAGGGCTTTAGCCCAAACAGTCAGGGTTAAAACCCTTCTTTACTGTCCGTTGAACCCCGGCCTAAAGGCCAGGGTAATTGATGTTTGTTTTCCGGACGACTTGAAGCCTTAGGCTGGTTTTCTGACAAGGATTGGACATTTCGTTGGCTCGAGATCGCGTCAGTCGTTTCACTCCTTCGCGAAGACATGCAGGATCAAGCCCCTTGTGTCATTGCGAGCGAATGCAATGAGCGCGGCAATCTCCGAATTCCTGGAAAGCGGATGGCCCGAGATCGCGTCAGTCGTTTCACTCCTTCGCGAAGACGCAGGTTGTCCACCGGCGGCTGGGCCTGTCTGTCCTGAGTTTATCGAAGGGTCGAAGTCTGAGGTGGTTCTCGTGGTATGGAGAGGACATCGCGCTCCAGGCAGACAATTACCCCGTGCTTCAGCGCGGGGGTAGAGAGAAAGATTCAAGATGGGGCTTTAGCCCAAACTGTCAGGGTTAAAACCCTTCTTTTCTGTCCGTTGAACCCCGGCCTAAAGGCCGGTGTAATTGATGTTTGTCATAGGACTGCTTGTAGCTTAAGGTTGATTTTCTGACAAGGACTGGACATTTCGATGAACTCAATGTCCAAGATTATTAACGAGGAAACTTTACCGTGCTGTCCATAACCAGTGTAACAGGACCTTCATTCATGATATGAACTTGCATTTCGGTTCCGAATTCACCCTTTTCAACTTCAATTCCCTGGTGCCAGAGCTGGTCCATAAAATATTCATAAAGCGGGATGGCTTTTTCAGGTCGGGCTGCCCGGGTAAAGCCGGGTCTGCGTCCTCGTTTATAGTCTGCAAGCAGGGTAAATTGGGAAATCACCAGGGCTTTCCCCTCCACGTCCTTGATGGATAAATTCATCTTCTCGTTTTTATCTTCAAAGATTCTTAAGCCAACAATCTTTTCAGCCAACCAGTCAGCATCCTCCTGAGAATCATCTTCAGCCACACCTAACAGAATGACATAGCCCATGCCAATCTTGCCTCTGGATCGACCGGAAATTTTGACTTCGCCACTGCTGACTCTTTGTACGACGGCGATCATATCTATATCCTTATGACACAATTCTGGGGTGAACGATAGACAAACTGACCTCAGGATGAAAGGAAATATTTTTATTTGCTGCACCTGATCCAGCATTAGAGTGAATGGTGATGAGTTGCCTTGAGGTAGTTACTTTGGACTTCAGCCCAGGGTTTGTGTCAACCATAAATGAACTTTAGCCCAAACTGTGAGGGTTAAAACGATATATGCTTTGATCTGTTTCGTTGTAAAAATAGGTAGCTAGGCCAGCCAGACATTTTCTTCACCAAAGGAATCACGGAGGGTTCGGATAAACCCTCGGTTTGCAGAAACCCTGGCGCTTCTGGCCATCATAATTCTTTCACGCGTATCACCTTCTCTGAGGTGGAAAATCAGTGTGCAGGCACCAGAATATCGCCTGGCAAGAATTTGAGTCTCATCCAATACGTTTCCAGCCAGAAGGGCAGGATCAAAAGCGATGTGGACTTCACGGGCATATTCGTTTTGTCCCTCTTCCAGGGGGATCACCTTAGTCACCAGGACCTTGAGATCATCGTCACTTCTTTTTGAAATTCGACCTTCCATATAGACCCTGGAATCATTGGCGATGTATTCCTTGTACTTGGTAAAGGCATCCGAGAATGCCAACGCCTCAATAGAGCCATCAAGACCATTTAAGGTGAAAAAGGCCATTTGGTTATTGCGTTTATCATAGTGGATTTTCATGCCTGAAATAATGCCACCAATGCGCACATCCTGCTCATCTCGGCTGGCAGTCAGGTCGATAAGGTCAAGATTTGAGAAGGCATTGATTTCGCTCTCAAAACCATGCAAGGGATGCCCGGTGAGATAGAACCCGATGTATTCCCGCTCACGATTGAGCATGTCCATGTTGTTCCAGGCCGGGGCATCGTTTAGTTCGGGCTCTCGGATCATGGCTGAATCACCACCGCCACCAAAGAGGTCGGTCTGGTTGGTGTTCTTCAGGGTTTGAACCCGCTGTCCATGATAAACTGCATCTTCAACACTGAGGAATTTCTCCCAGCGTGTTCCCGGGAGTGTGTCCATAGCGCCACTGCCCACCAGGGCTTCAACCACACCCTTATTGGTGCTTTGTGAGTCAACTCTGGAACAGAAATCAAAAATAGATTCAAAGGGGCCATTGTCCAGACGTTCCTGCATGATGACTTCAGCTGCCTTGGAGCCCACCTTCTTGATGGCATTCAATCCGTAAATAATACTTTTACCTTCGCCTGGGGCAAAGTGAACCATACTGGCATTTACATCAGGCGCAATCGTGTTAATGCCCAGTTTGCGACATTCGGCCAGAAGCATCTGAATTTTTTCCGTGTTATCCTTTTCTGAGCTCATGTTAGCCGCCAGGAATTCGACAGGATAGTGGGTCTTCAGATAAGCGGTCTGATAGGCAATAACCGAATAGGCAGCAGAGTGACTTTTGTTAAAACCATATTCAGCAAATTTCTCAATTAAATCCCAGATCTTGCTGGCGAGTTTTTCATTGATGTCATTTTTCTTAGCACCGGTTATAAACTCTTCTTTCATCTCATCCATGAGGGATTTGATCTTTTTACCCATGGCCCGGCGCATTAAATCGGCTTTTGAGAGAGAAAATCCAGCAATCACCGATCCCAGTTGCATGACCTGTTCCTGGTAGACGATAATACCGTAAGTTTCTTTGAGAATCTCCTCCATCAAGGGATGCAAAGAGGTCACTTTCTGTTCACCATGTTTTCGGGCGATAAAGTCATTAATATTGCCCATGGGACCTGGTCGATACAGGGCATTCATGGCAAACAAATCTTCCAGGACTGTTGGCTTGAGTTTCTTCAAATACTCCCGCATGCCCGTAGATTCAAACTGGAACAAACCGATGGTCAGGCCATCAGCAAATAACTTATAGACAGCCGGGTCGTCCATGGGGATGGTTGCAATATCAATCTCCACGCCTTTAAACTTCTTGATGAGTTCAATAGCCTCCTGAATGACTGTAAGCGTTCTCAGGCCGAGGAAGTCGAACTTGATTAAGCCCACATCCTCCAGGGCTTTCATATCGTACTGGCTGGTAACCGTCCCATCTTTGGCGGATTTATAAAGGGGGATGTAATCAGTGAGTTTTCCAGGAGCTATCACCAGGCCAGCAGCATGCTTACCGGCATTGCGGTTCATGCCTTCCAGGACTTCAGAATAGTCGAATAACTGTTTATGAACTTCGTCAAGTTCCGATGCCAGTTTCAGCTCTGGACTTTTCTTCAGAGCTTGAGGCAGTTTGATGCCCAGCTCTTCAGGGACCAGCTTGGCAATTCGATCCGTTTCTTTGATGGGGACTTCCAGGACACGTCCCACATCTCGAATAACTGCACGAGCTTTGAGTTTATTAAAGGTAATGATCTGAGTAACTGAATCGTGTCCAAAGCGGTCCCGCATATAATCGATGACCTCTTCCCGTCGGTCATAACAAAAATCGATATCAATATCGGGCATACTCACACGATCAGGATTCAGAAAACGCTCGAACAGTAAATCGTATTGAAGGGGATCAAGATCCGTTATACCAAGAGAATAGGCGACCAGGCTTCCAGCTGCCGACCCACGACCTGGTCCCACAGGAATGCCTTGTTTTTTAGCATAATTCACAAAATCATGGGTAATGAGAAAGTATCCGGGGAAGCCCATTTTTTTGATAACATCAAGCTCATAATTCAGACGCTCTTTGTAGCGGGTGTCGATTTGTTTGACTCGACCTTCCATGCCCTCCCAGGTGATTGCATCTAGGTGGTCGTTTAGAGAACGACCTTCTGGAATGGGGAATTCAGGCATGTGGTTTACACCGGTTTCCAGTTTGAACTGGCACATTTCATTAATACGTAGTGTGTTCTCAATGGCTTCTGGAACATCTTTGAAGAGTTCGACCATCTGCTCAGCACTTTTGATGTAAATGTCTTTGGTATCGTATTTCATGCGATTGGTATCGCTGATGTATTTGCCACGACCAATACATATCAAGGCATCGTGAGCCTTGTGATGATCTGAGCTGACATAGTGAGAATCATTGGTTGCTACCAGTGGAATGCCAGTATCCCTTGAGACTTTCTGAACCACTTCACGTGCAATGGCCTCCAGCTCAAACTCACGACCTTCAAGGGTGAAGTGACGTTGCATCTCTAAAAAGAAATTACCCCGACCAAATATCTCGTCATATTCAATAGCCTGCTCCTTGGCCCGGTCGTAATCTCCTCGGGCAGCATGATAGGTAACCTGTCCACTGAGGCAAGCTGTCGTGGCGATGAGACCCTCAGAGTGCTGTCTCAGCAAATCTTTATCAACACGGGGAACAAAATAGAAGCCATCCTGGTAGGCCATGGATGTCAGTTTGAGAAGATTGCGATATCCAATTTCATTTTTAGCCAGCAGGACAAGATGATAGGCTCTTTTTCCTTCAGTAGGCAGGCGTTTTTCGGTGTGGATGCCCGGAGCTACATAGGCCTCCATCCCAATAATAGGTTTGATTTTAGCCTTGGTGGCAGCCTTGTAAAATTCAACAGCGCCGAACATGTTGCCATGATCAGTCAGAGCAAAGCTTTTCATCTCCAGTTCGGAGACCTTGGAAATAATTTGATCTATGCGGGCAGCGCCGTCCAGCAGCGAGTAGTGGGAATGATTGTGAAGGTGAACGAATTCAGCCACGGTGTATCCTTATTATGATTCCCCTGGGGGAAAAGCAGTTAAAAAGTCTGGCCGAAATATAGAGCAGCGAGACCCACAAAAATATCGAGTTTTAAAAACAATTGTGCCCTGGAGTAATTTTTTTTGTTCGGCTGTTTCCAGAGCAATAAGGCGAAAACCAGCAGGGGCAGATTTATACCCAATATAACGATCCATAGATAGACATGGTTGTAGCCTCCCAGAAAAAATGGCAGGGTATCCACAAACACAAAGGCCACCATGAGCAGGAGAACCAATGCAAGCGTTTTGCTTTCTCCCCAAACCAGAGGGAGCGTACGAGCTTCATCTTGAGAATCGCCCGCCATGTCTTCCAGATCCTTTACTATCTCTCTGATCAGTGTGAAACCAAAGGCCAGGGCAGCCATAACCAGGGTGGCCTGAATATTGCCAAAAGCAGAACCGACATAGATGAACGCCAACCCCAACATAAATGACACCGTCAGGTTACCAATCAGAGGCTGCCGTTTAAAGCAGGCACTATACGCTATCAGGGTTGGAATTGAAATGAGCCCGGCAATAATGAAAGCCTCCATTGATATAAACCATGAAAACAGGCTGCCGGCGGCAAAAAGAATGATGAGGTAAATGCGAGCTTGTTTAACACTCATGGCTCCTGAAGGCAAGGGCCGATCCGGACGATTTATCCTGTCAATTTCCAGATCATAGATGTCATTGATGATATTTCCACCGGCGTTTATGGTGGTCACCGATAGAATCAACAGAAGGAGCACATCGACCTGTGCCATTTCACCCAGGAAAGCAGTTGTGAGGACAACCGCCAGGGTCGCTTGAAGTAGATTCAGGGGGCGTAAAATGGTCAACCAGTGCATGCCTCAAACTAAGGCAAAAGTTAGAAGTTAGAAGGTAGAAGTTTTCCCAGGCCAAGACCTGTGCCATCTGTTAGTGAGACGGTGTACACCAGTCAGCTGGAAGAATCATTAATAGATGCTTTCCCGTGTGTTTTCGGAGTATATATTTGCACAGTACCTATTTACAGGGAACAAGAGGGGGAGCAGTAATGGCTAAAAAGATAATCGTCTTTGGCGGAACTGGATACTATGGACGCACCGTTGTCGCTGCTCTGGTTGCCCGGGGGCAGCTGGTCAGGGTCGTTAGCAGGAATGCTGAAGGGGCTCGGGCTGTTGTCGGTTCTGAGGTAGAAATCTTTGAGGGCGATGTGACCCGTCCTGGGGATATCAACAGGGCTCTGCAGGGCATGGATGTCATCGTTATCTGTCTGGCTGCCATGTCCGTCAAGCTGATTCGTAAGATGCAAGCAATTGAACGTGATGCGGTGTTGAATATCATGTTGGAAGCAAAAAAACTGAACATTTCCCGCTTGATCTATATGTCTGGTTATGAAATGCGGGCCAGCTTACTGGATGACCTGAAGATCCCTGAATTTGGAGCGATCAAGATTGAGATTGAAGCAGCACTTCGAGCTTCAGATCTAAACTGGACCATTTTGGGGGATGCCCCTGCTTTCGAGTTATTTTTTGCCTTTCTTAGAGGTAATAAAATGACAGTTCCAGGAGGGGGTCTCAAGGCCATCCCAACCATCTCAGCTGAGGACGTTGGTGAGATCACGGCACAGACCGCTCTGAGAGACGATCTGGGGGGTCAACGAATCAGACTTACCGGTCCGCAAGCCTACAATTTTCCTGAAGTCGCTGCACTGATCTCGGAGATAACCGGGAGTGCGATACAACACATGGCCATTCCACTGACAGTGGTGAATGTGATTTCGGCACTGATCTACCCCATAACACCCTTTCCCCGATATCTATACCAAAGCCTGCTCCTGCTAAATAATTTTCCAGCAGATCTGGCAGACGAAGTACCCCGGGACCACCAAAAACTGTTAGAACTGTTTGACTATGAACCCCGAACCCTGGAAGCTGAAATAGAAGGTCGCCTTGGCCGCAAGGCTGAGTAGAACCCGTGTCCAGACCAGCAATTGATGTGTGATTTATAATACTGGGGGGTTGATAGATAAGATGCCACTTGTCATTGTTATTCAGTAAGATAAGTTCACACACAGATACAAATGTTTTAAGCATCATAGATAATCAAGTGGGGTGCACACGATGAAAATTGATCGCATAGAGCTCTATTATGTCAAGATTCCCCTGGAGGAGAAGAAGCCCGGCTTTTTTGCCCAACCTGCCTATTTCCAGCCCAGCTGGATTCCCGGATTCCGACAATCAGAAGTCAGGTTTTATCTCTTAAAACTTGGCACAGATACTGGTCTTGAGGGGGTAGCAGCCACCGTAGGAATGGGGACAGAGCGGAATGGGTTGGGACACATGCTTGGTAATTATCTCATGGGTCTCAATCCTTTAGATATAAGACTGATGAATCAACGGATTCAAGAATTCTCATATATCGGTATGCGCAATGGCTGGATCGATGGTGCTATTTGGGACATTATTGGTAAAAGTAGAAATGAACCCCTCTGGAAAGTGTTGGGTGGCAGTGGCGGGTTTGTCTATCCGTATATGTCCACGGGTGCAAATCATGACCATGATCAAGATAAATCAAGGGAGCTCAGCGTCTGGGCGCAAAGTCAAGCGTATAAAGGCATCAAGCTGAGGGTGAAGGGTCTGGACCTGAATAAAATGATCGATTATGTGGGAGCCGCCCGTGACCAGGTGGGTCCCGACATGAAAATCATGGTAGATGCCAATCAGGGCTGGCCCGTGGATTTGATTGATGAAACGCCCAAGTGGGATTTGGATTTAGCGCTGAAATTTGCCCGGGGTCTGGAACCCCATCAAGTTTACTGGCTTGAAGAACCTCTGAATCGCGGAAATTTTGAGGGTCTGGCCGAGCTTCGGAAAAACACCAGCACACCTATCGCCGGGGGAGAGCTCAATTCTTCCTGGCGAGACTTCAGGGCCATGTTGGACCTGGGTAGCCTGGACATTTATCAACCTGATGCCGTCATGGCTGGCGGCACCTATGCAGGTGGAATTTCCAATGTTTACTGGCTTATCAGGGAGATTGAAAAACACAATCAAGAACGCCCTGATGACAAGGTTAAATTTTGTCCCCACACCTGGACCACCGGCCTGGGTTTTGCCATAGCTCTCCAACTGGTCGGTGTCATACCTGAATCAGAACGTAGCATCCTGGAGTTTCCACTGGAAGGAAACTGGACAGCTGATGCCTGGGCGCGCTTTATTAAGGGTGGCTTCCCTCGCGATACTGAGGGTAGAATTAAAATACCGGATAGCCCTGGTCTGGGGATTGAAATCGATTGGGATGTAATAAGCCGTTTTGGGAAAAGAATCTATAAGGGGAGTTCCACTACCGTTAGTGTAGGAGCATTGAGAGATCGTGGACTCAAACAGGCCATGTATCTTAAGCAGAAGAAACAAGAGCAATTCAAACGCTCAGCGAAGGCTGAATTCAGCATCCCGGAGGCACCATTCTAAATGATAAATTCTAATGCTGCACAGAGAAGCACCCCCCTTGTCCTTCTATTCTTTGTCATGCTGTTGGTCCTATTGCCAGCCGCAGGAAAGGCATATGTAACTGACCATGTCGTTTTGGTCATCATTGATGGCCTGCGCTATAGTGAGGGTTTGGGTGATGTCACCCATGCTCAAGTACCTCAAATGGCTTCTCTGGCTGAACAGGGGGCTCTGGTTGGCAATTTTCAAAACGATGGTGCCACCTATACCAGCAGGGCTATCCCGGCTATCTGGTGTGGAGCATGGACAGATATTAACACCTTTAGCGATCCAGATTGCGATGGGAGTTCCAACAACACCACCGAACTTCCAACTGTCTTTGAGTATTATCGCAAGCAACTATCCAGACCTGCAGACGATTGTGTTTATACACTAAAAGCACTCTGCCCATGGAAAGCCAGTCTTGATCCTGATTATGGAATGGATTACTGGCCGCTGTATCATAGCGTTGGCTCCACCGATATTGATGTATGGCATGAAACTGAGCAGGTGATCTCTGATCTGGCACCTCATTTTCTGCTTATGTATCTGGCAGATGTGGATTCCAGGGGGCATTCAGGTAATTGGGAAGATTACCTCAATGCTATCTCAATTGCGGACAGCCTTGTGGGTGAACTTTGGAACACCCTCCAGGTGGATACCACCTATGCCGGAAAGACCACCATGCTGGTAACCAATGATCATGGTAGGCATGATTATAATTTTCAGGGGCACGGGGATGACCGTATGGGCTGTCGCCACATACAACTTCTGGCCATTGGACCTGATATACACAGTGGTCTGGTTTCAGAGATTCCCAGGACAATACCTGATATCGCACCAACCATAGGGGAGCTGCTTGGCTTTATTACTGAAGATGCCACTGGTTCAGCCATGCTGGAATTGTTGGATCCAACGGCAGGGATAGACAAAAATGATGGGGCAAGAACGCCCTCCTCCATTTCTCTGGAACGATTGTATCCCTCGCCATTTAACTCAGAACTCAGTATTGAATATGAGTTGGTGGGTTCGCATCAGGCCGGCATCAGTATCTTTAACCTTCAGGGAATGCAAGTCTGGGCCAGTGATGTTTCTTCAAATGGTGCCGGGGTACATACCTTGAAATGGAACGGCAGAGATCAAAATCAAAACGAATTACCATCGGGAATTTTTATTGTGCAACTTTCAAATCAGAGTCTTTCACAGTCACAAAAAGTGATATTGCTAAAATGACAGGGGTTAAGAATGAGTGATTCCAAAAAATTCACACAGGCCAATCGGGAAGCCTGGAATGAGGCCATGCCCCATCATCAAAAAGCCAATGCTGACAAATGGGATAAAGCCTTTGCGGCTCCCGGTTTCTCAGTGATTAATGAACCTGAATTATCATTGATAAAATCGCTGAATATAGAAGGACAGAAGATTGCCCACGTCTGCTGCAACAATGGGGTAGAGCTTATGTCCCTCAAAAACATGGGTGCCGGGGAATGTGTGGGCTTTGACATTTCTGACGCTGCGATTCAGGAGGCCAGCGAACGGGCAGCGAGGTTTGGAATTGCCTGTGAGTTTGTTCAGGCGGACATCTATGATATCCCAGAGCAGTATCAGGGTGAATTTGATATTGTATATATCAGTATCGGCTGTTTGGGGTGGATGCCTGCTATTCAGCGCTTTTTTGGCAAGGTAGCTTCACTTCTCAACGATTCAGGAGAGCTCTTTATATATGAGTCACATCCCTTCTCTGAAATGCTACCCTCAGACGATCTGGAAAACGTGGATCCCCTGAAAATTATTGAACCCTATTTTAAAAGGGATCCCTACATCGACAATGATGGCATCGACTATGTCGGCAAAACAACCTATGATTCTAAGACCATGTACTGGTTTGTTTGGACGTTATCAGATATTCTTATGGGCATTATTGATAATGGGATGAAAGTGAGACATTTCTCAGAATACCCAGATGATATTTCCACGCTTCATGGCAAGAACCAGGAGGTCGGACCAGATATTCCGCTTAGCTACATCTTGATTGCGGAAAAGGAATAAGAAGGCAAAATTATGGCAAATATGATTTCTTCAATCCACAGGGCAACCAATTATTTAAGCCACGACCTGTTTGGAGGACCCAGAATTTTAAAGTTTAACTGGGTTATTAATTTTCAAAAAGGGATGACCCTTTTCTGGGTGCTGGGATTGATGCTATTCTACGATAATTTTTCCACACAGGCCTGGGTCTATCTAGCTTTGCATGGCAGTTACGGCATAATCTGGATTCTTAAAGACCTCATTTTTCCAGACAACAAGTGGCAGATAAAAATCACCTTTGGTGGAGGTGTTACAGCCATAGTGGCCGTTCTGGGGCCTTACTGGGTGGCACCCTATCTATTGATTTCTCCAGTCCTGGGGGAGGCACATGACGGTGCGAACATGTTCTGGACGGCCCTGGCAGTTTTTATATACGCCATGGGTTTAACCCTCATGCTGGTTGCAGATGCCCAAAAATTCTATACCCTCAAGTTTAAAAAGGGGCTAATCACTACAGGCCTCTTTCGTTTTATAAGGCACCCTAATTATTTGGGAGAAATGATGATTTATGGGGCTTTTGCAATCATCACCTGGCATTGGATTCCCTGGGTTATCCTGGCCTGGGTCTGGCTTGGGTATTTTTCAGTAAATATTATAATGAAAGAACGGTCCATGTCACGCTATGAAACATGGGCAGACTACAAAAAACATTCGTGGTATTTGATCCCGTTTCTTTTTTAAACTCAAGAGGAGGGGCTGAAGCCCTTTATTAGACCCAATACAGGACCGTATTTGCCTCATTTACACGCACGACATTAAAATCTTAACCATTTTAGTCATATTTCCTAAAAATATTAATCTATCGCTCCGTTTTTGTTGGTATAATAGATTTTGTGAATCTATGTTTGCTCAATTTGGTTTCAGGTACACGAAGACGACCTGGAAATAATAAAAAATTGTTTTTTTAAAAAGGCCACCCATGAGCATCAGCCAACTCGCAAAATCGATCCCAGCATCACCCACGCTGGCCCTGAATGATACAGCCCGTATCCTGAAGGAAAAGGGGGAAGCCGTTATCCATCTTGGAGGCGGTGAACCAAAAAGCAAAGCTCCCATTGACGCTATTTTAGCCGCATCTGCAAAACTGAATTCAGCTGAGATTAAATACACACCAACAGAAGGTATTTTACCGCTGCGTCAAGCGGTTGTCCGCTATACTGAGGAGAACTATGGCCACCTCACTACCCCTAAGAACATCCTCATTTCCAATGGCGCCAAGCAGTCCCTGTCAGTTTTGCTGCAATCCATTGTAGACCCACAGGATGAGGTCATCGTTTTAGCACCCTATTGGGTGAGCTATCCTGAAATGATCAAAATGGCTTATGGAAAACCAGTGGTAGTCACACCGGAGGACGGTCGTCTGGAGCCCACCATGGATGACATCACCCAGGCCGTTGGGTCGTATACAAAGGCTATTATTGTAAACAGCCCAAGCAACCCCTCTGGCGCTGTTTATTCCAAAGCACTCATCGCTGAGTTGGTCAAATACTGCGAGAAAAAAGACATCTATCTCATCATGGACGATATTTACCATAAACTGGTCTTTGATGGATATGAGTGGACCTCTCCCTATCAATTTGCCAAGGCCAATGAGGTTAAATCAAAATTGATCGTGGTGAATGGGGTCTCCAAAGCCTATGCCATGACCGGCTTTCGAATTGGATGGACGATAGCCAATACAAAGATTATTGAAGCCATGAATAATATTCAAGCCCAGACAACGTCATGTGCCTCTGCCCTGTTACAAGTAGCCGCCGTTGGAGCCCTGAACGGTATACAAAGTGGCGTTGAGAGTCTCCGAGTCACATTGCAGAACAATCGCGATATCATGATCAATGAGTTGCGAACCATTGATGGGGTTCGTGTGGAAAAACCAGGCGGGACGTTCTATTGTTTCCCTGACTTCAGTGCCTATGAGAAAAGTGCCGCCAAGTTGAGTAAACTCTTGCTGGATAAAGTCCGAGTGGTTACGGTTCCAGGAAACGAGTTTGGCATGGATGGACACCTCCGCTTGAGTTATTGCGGAAGTATCAAGGACATCAAGGAAGGTGTGGAGCGTATTAAGTGGGCTCTGGATCCCAATGCCCCCAATGAGATCTTTGTTGGTGACCGGAAACTGGTGAGGGACTGGTCATGAATCTGCATTTAGGTCTGGCAAGCCCAGCATCGGCAGAGAAAAATGCCACTGCTAGTGACTACGGATTGAACAATCATGGTTTAAAAAACCTCAATAACATCTATTGGAATCTCCACACCGCATCACTCCATGAAGAAATTGTTTTTCGTGGCGAGGGTAAAGTCATGAGCAATGGGCCCATCCTCATGAATACAGGGAAACATACAGCACGGGCGGCCAACGATAAATTGGTGGTCAAGGAAGACTCTACCAGTGCTGATATCTGGTGGGGTGAGTACAACCGGCCCTATCCAGAATCAAAGTTTGCAGTCCTCCTTTCTCGAGTGCAGGCATACCTCCAGGGCAAGGATGTCTTTGTTCAGGATTGTCATGTAGGTGCAGATGAGCACTACAATCTTCCTATTCGGATCATCACAGAATATGCATGGCATAGCCTGTTTGCCCGGAACATGTTTATCCCCATTGAAAAGAAAGATGAGTATAAACACCATGTGCCGGATTTTACGGTGATTTGCGTGCCCAACTTTTCAGCCTCACCGGAAATGGATGCAACCAACAGCCCCACCTTTATTGCATTAAACTTCGCCAAGCGGATTGCCATTATCGGTGGAACCCAATATGCTGGTGAAATTAAAAAATCTGTTTTTACTGTCATGAATTACCTGCTACCCAAACAGGGAGTGCTTTCCATGCATTGCTCAGCCAACATGGGTGATGAGGGTGACACCGCCATTTTCTTTGGATTGTCTGGAACGGGAAAAACCACCTTGTCTGCAGATCCAAAGCGTCAACTGATAGGCGATGACGAACATGGCTGGAGTGATGATGGCGTCTTCAATTTTGAAGGGGGTTGTTATGCCAAGGTGATCCAGCTAAGTCCAGATGCTGAACCCCAGATATACGCCTGTACGGAAAAATTCGGGACCATCCTGGAAAATGTGATTTATGATCCCACCACCAGAAAGCTGGATCTGGATGACAGCACTCGTACAGAAAATACACGGGCATCATACCCCCTGCATTTTATCGATAATGCCGTAGCTGAAGCCAAAGGCGGTCACGCTAAAAACATCTTTATGCTGACCTGTGATGCCAATGGTGTTCTGCCGCCCATTGCCAGGCTTTCACCTGATCAGGCTATGTATCATTTTATCTCTGGATATACCTCAAAAGTGGCTGGTACTGAAGTTGGCCTGGGTTCTGAACCGCAGACAACCTTTAGCGCCTGTTTTGGTGGACCCTTTATGGTTCACCATCCCTATTACTATGCCCAGCTGCTCAAAGAGCGCATCAAAAAACATGATGTAGATTGCTGGCTGGTCAATACGGGTTGGACGGGAGGTCCTTTTGGAATTGGCAAGCGTATGAGTATTCAACATACACGAGCCTTGCTGAATGCCGCATTGGAGGGCAACCTCAAGGATGTAGAATATAGAGTGGATCCTGTATTCGGCTTTGAAGTCCCCAAGACAGGTAAGGGCGTTCCTGAGAAGGTTCTTGATCCAGCTCAGACGTGGCCCAGCAAGGAAGCCTATGCCGAGAAGTATGAACAACTCGCAAGATTGTTCGTTGAGAACTTCAAAAAATATATGGAAGGCATGCCTGCTGAGATTCTTGAGGCGGGTCCCAAGCTATAATAGATATAAAAGTGTACTGATGGTTTCCACGAGGCGCGGATTCGAATCCGCGCTTTGTGTTTCAGGAGGAGCTTTTAGTAAAGGAAAAGACTCCCTGTTCCCAGAACACCTTGCTGCTTATCAGCAATGCGGTTCCAATACTGATATCCAGGGTGGCCACAGCAACCAGAAAGGTGTGGTTGCCTACAGAAACTCTTGAAAGCGTAGCACCGAGAAGTATCATCAAACCAAGTGCGAAAAAAAACTGGATGCGGTAAAATTGCCATAGTTTAGGGGTATCCAGCGCATCAATTCGAGCCATATTTTTCCGACAGCTTTTTAGAAAGATATAGCGGGTTTTTATGAGCCCCACTGTTATACCGGCTATCCAACTGAATTGACGTCCCCACCCCCTGGGCTCCATGTCGAAAGCCTGGTTCGCCAGATCAGCACCCTTGGTAAAAAGGATGATAGGACCAATATACCAGATCAGTGCAGCCAACAATTTCAAGGTATTATGTGATACAGTCATCGTGGGTCAAAGTAAGAACATTATCCAGCGAGTAAAGAGAATCCGGTTTTACAGATTGAGGACGTGAAATTCAGCGGTACAGTTTTTTGTATGAGGGACGATTGTGAAAGGTTAACCTTGGGTGATTAAGGACGATGTTTTATGCCAATGAGACCCATCAAATTTATTCTGCTGATATTTTGTTTTCTGCTTCAGTCTTGTGCAAAGGATGAGGATACTCCAGACCTGGGCCCCTCGGACCTGACCATCCTCTATACAAATGATGAACATGGTTGGATATCTGAGACGGATGATACAGATGGTGCCGCCAAATTAATGGGTGTCTGGAGGGATGTGGAAGGCTATACAGAAAATAGTTCTTTTCTGATTCTCAGTGGGGGAGACAATTGGACAGGTCCCGCTATATCAACCTGGTTCCAGGGAGAATCTACTGTAGAAACAATGAACGCCATGGGCTATAGTGCAGCAGCCATTGGCAATCACGAATTCGATTTTCAAGTGGCTGGATTACAGAAACGGGTTGCACAGGCAAACTTCCCCTATCTTTCAGCAAATATTCGTTTGAAATCAAATGATAGCATTCCTGATTTTGCTGAACCATATGTTGTAATAGAAGTGAATGATATTCTGGTGGGAATCATTGGTTTAACCACCCAAAGCGCCAGCTATACAACATTTCCAACCTATGTTGAAGATTTTAATTTTATTGCCTATAACCAGGCCCTACAGGAGTATGTACCTCAAATCTGGGCTGAGGGTGTTGAGATCATCTTGTGTGTTGCTCACATTTGTAAAAATGAAATGATGGGACTGGTGCTGCAGGCCAAAGAGCTCGGTATCAGTATGATTGGAGGAGGGCATTGTCACGCATTGGTCAGCGAAATACGTGGGGCTGGCTCGGTTGCTCTCATTGAGGGAGGCTCAAGGATGGACCACTATGCCCGACTGGATATCTGGTATAACCGGGAGGCCATGGTTGTATCTCACCTGGCGGCTGCAGCCTTTGATAATCAGGGCGGCACCACCGATCCAGTGGTTGAAAGCATTGTGAATAGCTGGGAAACAGCCACCACAGAAGTTCTGGGTGAGGTCATCGGCTATACCGAAAATCAGATAGCCAGATCTTCCCCTGAAATGCACAATCTGGTTACAGATTCCTGGATATATAATTATCCCAATGCCGATATCGCCATCACAAACACCGGGGGTATTCGCCAGGCGATCGAGGCGGGGGAGATTACCAAAGGTGATATTGTCGGAGTCTTGCCGTTTGAAAACAACATCCTGGAGCTCAATCTGACAGGACAACAGGTAATTGACTGTCTGCAGAACCATGTGGTGGCTGGGATGACGACATCAGATGGATATCGGCATAGTGATGGAACAACCTTCAATCGGGACAGCGTCTATTCTGTATTAACCACAGATTATCTATACATCCAGGAAGACAATTATTTCCAGCTTTACGATCCTGTCCCCTACTATACCGAGATGAATTATAATCAACCCACAGTAGATTATATCCTGTCCCTGCATACTGACTCATCCAATCCATTGGATAACTATTTAGACTATTCTCCCCGCAGATAGACCAATCTCAATATGATTGTCCCTCGAATACCTGTGAAGCAATTTTTTTCCTGGGCGGGTTCTATGCCCTATATTGATTTGGGGGTTTCAATCAAACCAAGAGGACCACACTCATGAATGATGAAATCAAACAAATAGAACAACAGATATATGAATTAAATGAAAAGTTGACGGAACTTCGAAAAGCAAACCCACCTGAAAAAGTCTCAAATTATACATTCAAAACGCTTGAGGGCGAGACCACTTTGCTGGAAATGTTCGGGGAGAACGATAAACTGCTCCTGATTCACAATATGGGTCAGGGTTGTCGATATTGTATGCTCTGGGCGGATGGCTTTAATGGTTTTTTACCTCATCTTGAATCAGCCATCTCAGTCACGTTGGTATCAAAGGACTCGCCGGAGCTTCAACGTCAATACGCCAACTCAAGAGGATGGAGATTCAGACTGGCATCACACGGTGGTGGGGACTACATCAGAGAACAGACCGTCACTCCAGGTGAAATCAATTCTCCAGGGGCTGTAGTTTATGAACGCGTTGGAAATGATATCTTCCGTAAAAACTCCAGTGAATTTGGGCCTGGCGACATTTTCTGTTCCATGTGGGGTTTGTTAGGCCTGGCAGGCATGAGTGAAGCCGATTGGACCCCTCAGTACAACTACTGGAAACGGCCATTGAAGCTTGATGATGGCGGCTTGAATATATTGTAACGCCTGATTGGACAGGCATGACTTACGAATAAAATGAGGGGGTGTATTCCATGATATGGGGCTTTAAAACTGTAGCTGCAATTGATATCTGGACCCTGGAACATTTCCTAAGCGGTATCTCCATCGGCATGCTGGTGATGAGTATCAATTCGAAGTTATTCTTAAAACATTTTCAGATTAATAGTGATGAAATTAAGACCAGTCACTTTGACATCGTCGCAGTTTTACTGCTGGCCTATATTTGGGAGGTTTTTGAACACTATCTGGAGGTCGGGCTCCTGGGTGAAACAGTAGAATTCTGGCTCCAGGGTGTTGAGTTCTGGGCCAATAGACTCATCTTTGATCCCCTGGTAACCGTTTTTGGATACTACCTTGCCAAATCATATCCTATTCTTGTTAATCCTGCCAGAGCTGTGTCATTATTGTGGCTCATCGTTCACATCTTTGTGTTTCCACACAGCATGTATCTGCATGACATATTTTAATACGCTTCTGACAGGGAGCCTTTAGTTGCCTCGATTTAGAGAATAGGTCTTAAGCCGATTACCCAGGTAGAATCCCATGACATTGACTGCAACATCAGCCAGTTTATTGCCTATCCATTCCTCAGCAAACTCAAAAGGTAAAATCAATTCCAGCCCCTCCCATCCAATAGAGAGGATCAAGAATAGTAGCCAACCCATCTTGATATAGCGGCCGGCTATAAACCAGATAAAGAAGTGAGAAAGGGAGTATAGATTAATGAGTGTCACAGGACGAGACGATAACTCTCCATTATATCCTGGACTGTCTGTATCTTTTTAATACCCCCAACACTTTTACCTGCCTGAAGAAAATGATGATAATCCCCAGTTTTACCGCTATCATTTTTGAGGGTTCTGAATGAGCGTAATGAGTAGAACATGCGCATATATTTTTTTGTTTTGGATCCCCGCAGGAGCCATCGAGCCAAGGGTCCTGCTTGCACCCCCATTTTTTTAATGTGGACCGTTTCAATAACAGAAACAGGCACCCCTGAAAGTTTATCCGTCAGGACAATCTGATTTTCATCAGCGTCTAAGATGGCTTTTTTATAATCGGGGTGTGCACTGCATTCCTTGCTGGCGATAAATCGGGTTCCCATCTGGATACCTGAATAACCTAAATCCAGCATACTGGCAACATCTTGAGGTGAACTGATTCCCCCGGCACAAATTAGTGGCTTTCCGCAGTCGGCCAATTCTTCATAAAGCCTGGCTGCTGACTCGGTTCCGGCATGCCCTCCGGCGCGATCATTCACGCAAATGAGGCCATCTACATCTCCCAGAATTGCCTTCTCAGCCCATTTTCGATTGGTAGTATTATGAAAAACCAACCCACCATGGGCGTGAATCTTCTCTGCGTAATGTTTCGGATTTCCAAGAGCAGTGACAAAGAATGGCACCCCTTCCTCTAGAGCAATATCCAGCCAACTATTAATTCTGTCCAGATAACGCTGAGAGCTTTTTTCTATGAGGAGATTGAGGCCAATTGGTTTCGTGGTGAGACTGCGAATGTAGCGTAAACCCTCCCGGAAATCATAGCCATGGACATAGGTCAGGCTCAAAGGTTGGACGACTCCCATACCTCCGGCCTCTGAGATGGCTGCCACCAATTCCGGATTGGAGCAGGGGTACATGGCTCCCCCGATAATGGGAAGATCTATATTCAGATCATTGCAGAAGGTTTTGAATGGCTTCTGAGAGTCCCCCGCAGGTATCATTCCTTCATTCCATAGACTTCTTTGATTCTAGGTGATCGTAGAAAAAAGCCGACCCAGGCAGTGTAGAGAGCCACGCCACTCATGATGGCTAAAAGCCTGATCCAGTCATCACCTGTTGCGATTCGAATCTGGATATACGCATAGGCGCTATACAACCAGACCACAGCAGCAAGATAGGCGAAAAGCTCAAGACTGATAATGACCCAGTTTCGTTTAACCAGGAAGAGGAAGGGAATGAGTAGCGTGAAACCGGCCAGGATGTCGTTTTCCCCACGAGAAAAATGAGCCGCTAGCAAAATGATCATAAAAACATAGGCAATAATTCGAGATTTCAATTTCAATTCCTTTTAACAAATCACGGGATGTATTTGCCCGTAATGATTCGGGGGTCTCCGTTGTAGTCCTGAATGATTTCCAGGTCATGGAACCCCTTCTCCATAAAAATATTTAATACTGCAGCTTCCTGAGGACTGCCTCCAAACTCAAATAGAAAATGGCCGCCCGGGATGAGTAAATCGGGTAAAATATCAGCAAAGCGATGATAAAAGTTGAGGCCATCACTCTTATCAAACAGAGCCATTGCAGGATCAAACTGTGCTACTTCAGCTTGCAGTTGGTCTTTTTCATCAGGTGCGATATAGGGTGGGTTGGAGACAACTATGTCAAACCGTCCATCCATACGAGGAAGGGCTTGGAGGATATCAACTTCCTGAAAAACCACCTGAGTTTGGTTCAACGTGGCATTTTCTTTGGCTAAAGCCAGAGCATCCTTTGAAATATCGATACCCAGAACTTTTGCGTTCTCAAGAGACTGTGCCAATGCGATGGCAATACATCCAGAGCCTGTACCAATATCCAGAATACGGGCTTCAGGCTTGACGTTTAACGCAAGGGTCTTCTCAACCAAAATCTCTGTCTCTGGACGAGGAATTAATGCTGCTGGTGTGGTTTTGAGGATGAGATTCATAAAACCGGTTTCACCCACGATATGCTGCAGCGGCTCTCTGGTTCCCCTGCGCCTGACATGTTCGCGGTAAAGATCCATCTCGTCCTTACCCATGGGTCGATCAAAGAAGAGATATAGCTCCAGGCGATTTTTGTTCAGGACTTTTCCCAGGAGGATTTCTGCATCAAGACGAGCGTCAGGGACACCCCTCTTTTCCAGGAATTCAGTACTTGTCTTGATAATATCTAGTACACGCCAATTGGTCATAAGATGAAAATAGTTTTGGAGGGTTAATTGTTAACCATAAAATAAGCGGAATCATCCGTTTTTATCAAGATTTTTTTAGTTATCAAGAATGAGATTAATGAGTGAAATCAGATCTTGAACATTGATATGGGCATCTCCATTCACATTGGCAGTTTCGTATTGGGCTTCGTTGGGAATGATTTCACCAATGATGATATTCACGAGGATCACGATATCACTGATTGAATTTTGACCATCAAAATTAAGATCTCCAGGAAAATACTGAGAAAAGATCCGCATTAAATCTGGCTGTATTTCAGTTAGAAGTGTCCCGGTGTGATTCATAATAGATAAGCTGACGCCATAAATACCGGGCTCACTATAAATATGAGTGGGATGCTGTTCAATACTTTGATTGCCATCACCAAAGTCCCACTCCCACCATCCCACTGGGCCTGTTGAAAGGTCAGTAAAGTGAATTTCTGTATCGATGAGTCCAATAGTCACATCGGTCTCAAAGTCAGGGACCATCGCTTCGGGGTCAGTATAGACAGTTTCTACAAATTCAAAGGAAATGTTATTGGCGATAATTCCATTTTTTAATTGAACAAAATAATAATCATTGGGTGATTTGATGTCTGCTTCTGGAGCATCTCGCCAATCAGTCCATTCAATAAAACGAACATCGTCAAACCAGCCATAGCTATCACCTGCTGATGGTGTATCAGTGTTCAACCGAATATCAAAGTAGGTGGCATTGGAGGGGGGCATGGTTTCCTGGTGGAAATAGGTCCACTCCGTCGTACCGTTTACACCAGAATTCATATCATGGGTAGCCAGGATGGTGGAGGTGGTACGACCCGCATAATATCTCACCTGTATTTTAACGTTCCCGGCGTTTTGGGTCTTGAGCCAGGCAGAAATATGATGCTTTTTTGTGGCATCAAGGCGAATGCGGTTTTCAAGATTTGTGATCACATTATCCCCGGAACTGGCTGTGCGGTGCTGACCAATAGAACGTTCCCCGGAATGTGCTTCTGTTAGATCAAACCACTCATCACTGCTGTTTGTATTCCATTCACTGGCGCCCTCGTCTTCCATGTTGCCATACCAGAGGAGTTCACGACCCAGACGATATTCCCAGCCTGTTCCTGGAGGTGATTCCAGAGAGGAGAGACTCCCCCTCTCGTGTATTTCCAGGGGATCTGACATCCAGGTCGTTCCAATAAGATGAAGATCAAAAGAACGACGGTTATAAATGGATGTTCGGGGCATGGAAAGGGTGTCAAGCCAGATGGAAGCACTCACATTTTCCTGATCAACAAAAAGATAAGTATCCAGGTCTTTGGACTTGCTGGCAAGGTAGTTTAACAGGTGAGTACCCAGAGCACCTGTGGCTGGAACGGGGATATAGTCATCCAGATAAACTGGTGTGGCTGAATAAGCGGCAAAACCACTGGCATTCACTTCAGCGTTGAGAATGACTGAGGGGAAGGTTTCATGGTAGTTTAGATCAAAGATAAAATTTCCCAGGGAATGAGCTATCAGCTTGCCGTTGTAAGCCTCAAAACCCTGAATGATATGGGGATGATGGACAACGACCAGATCGACACCGCCATCAATGGCCAAATGCCGAATTTCACGATCCCACATATGGGGAACATCCAGGAGGGGTGAATAATTTTCATCCTCATCGCTATCTGCTTCCAAATTCATGTTTTGGTTTAGTTCTCGTGGAGCGATCCAGTCTTCAGCTGCGATATCAGAACCGAAATAGCCATCGT
The DNA here is from genome assembly GCA_016784545.1 of Candidatus Neomarinimicrobiota bacterium. Lineage (NCBI taxonomy): Bacteria > Pseudomonadati > Fidelibacterota > Fidelibacterota bacterium. Next base: position 13,419 of record JADHUM010000010.1, on the reverse strand, counting down.
AGCCGGCTCCTGGAGAGGAGGAATACTCACTACCTGCATGCATCTCCATGACAACCAGATCCGCCACATCCCGAACCGCGCTGATTTGTTGTAACAGGTAGTGCGGGGTGAGATAAGCAAAGCCTGGTTTGTTGTATCCGGCATTCAGATAGGGCTGAAAATTATTGTATTGACCGGTGCGGTCACAATTGGCCAGCCAGGCAATGGATACGCCTAGATTGTTCGTAAAAATGGGTTCATAGGCCTCATCACTATCTTCTCCTGAACCTGAGTATAAAATATTGTTCGCTTCCAGTGCTTGCTGGGTGGTCTGCAACCCGACCAATCCATAGTCCAGGGTGTGGTTATTGGCCAGTGAAACAACATCAATCCCTGCATCGGCCAGAGCGGAGACATATTCAGGACGCCCTTTATAGGTCACAGATTTGGTGGGATGTTCCTCGCCATCCAAGGTCATGACACATTCAAGATTAGCTATGGTTAAATCGGCGGCATCTCCCAGGAGCCCGAAAGTGGGCTCGAATATGCCACTGATCCCCTGAGTTTCCAGGATACCACCACTATCTTCATATCTCCTGGCGATCATGATATCACCAACAAAATTCAATTTCAGCGGGAAACTACTCTCATTCCCTTGATCTACGACAATCTCAGCCCTGGCCTGTCCCATGGTACCTGATTCGTCTGTGACTTGTAAAAGGACGGTGTAATCGTGGTCATCTTCCACCAGATAGGTATGGGCGGGATTTGGGTCGTAACTGGTTTCTCCATCGCCAAAACTCCAGAAATAGCTGTGGTTTTCGCTATCTGGGTCATTGACTTCAGCCATGAATGTGACATCCACACTGCGCTGATTTGTGCTGTTTCTGTAGTGTGGACTCTGGGAATGTTGAATCTCTACTTCAGGTGCAAAAGCAATAGCGTTGGTGATGTCAAAAAGCTCGTCAAAAAAAATGCGACCTGAATCATCTGTATCACGGTCATTGATGTAGATTATATTTGTCAGGTTGGGATAATAATCAAAGCGCGCGAACCAATCATCCCCTAGAGGTAAACGAAACAGGTTCCAGGTATCATCTGGAAAATATCCCTGATACACGGTGACCCACTCCTCGATGTCCAGCTGTTCGCTTCCATCAAAAGCATAGTATAGTGTGTTGAGAGAATCCTGGAATCCAACCCCCTGGATTTCTCCTCTGGATTCCACATAAGCTGCCACCTGAAAAACCGAACCATCAACCACAGGATGAGGATTGATACTTTGAGATTTCCAGGTGTTGCCCCAGATTTCCAGTGAGTATTCCGAATTCATAAAGGTTCTGCCATTGTCCAAAACCCACGATAGAGGATGTCGGTCCTCGTCTGCATAGGATTGCAGGTTGATAATCCCAGAGTCAAAATTTTCAAGGATGGTGATGGGGTCGTGACCTGGAATATTGTCATTTATGGTATTGCTTGTTGGAGAGAAATTGCCAAAATGGTCCTCGGCTTCGATTTTAAAGACATAGTCTCCGGCAGGGTCAAGATTTTCCATCATGACATGATTCAAATTGGGATCTGCAAATTGAATTGAAGTTGAAGCATCCATGAATTGCGATTCAGACGTGAGGCTGTCTAAACCATAAATGATACGATAGGTTTTATGGTTGGTATCATAAACGGGATCCCACCTGAGGCTGACATAGGTTTGGCCATCGAACTCTGTCCGCCAGTTGGGAATGGCTGGAGGGGGTGTTTCATCAGCTACATCCATCCAATTGGTCAGATAGGCTTCCAACGCATCAATAAAGGGCTGGTAGTACTCAAGCAGGATAGAGTAATTCTGGTAGGAACTGGGGTATTCTCCTGCATACAGCTCCGTGAGGGGCGTATCCATATCCTGGAAAAGCATGGGTTTCTCGAAAAACTCAATCTGTACCCAGGGCTCATACACCTCATTATTATTGAAAAACTGTCTGAGATAGTTCATCTGAACACCGGTATTGGGACCCAATAAGGTTTCGGTGTGTGGTACCTCTATATCATCGCTGGCACCATGATAGAGGAAATTGCCGCTGTAATGAACTCGATAGTATTCATCGACCCGCTCAGCACCATGATCACCAAACTGCGCTGCCTCAACGGGGTATTCCTGTGTAAAATTTACCAGATCAAGATTATCATCAGATATATCCCTGATAGGTTTATTGGCGTTGGCAGCATCCCAGCCACCAGAAAGCACAATACTCTGGAAATCTGCATGTGCGTTATTGTCATCAAAACTGTGTGTATGAAGTACCAGGGGCGAGTGTGGACCCAACTGTATTAATGAATCACAAAGTACTTCATGGAAAACCTGAAAAACAGTGTTGCCATTCCGAGAGGGATCTGAAAGTGATTTGTTGTTGTTATAGCCCCCAGATTCTGTCCATTTCACCTCCCTTCCAGCACCTGATATCGCCATGGCGAAGGCATCGGCCTGAAGAAACATTTCCGTTCCCAGATAGGGAGAAATGAAATCATCACAGGGATGGGGCACTTCCACGATCACATGCTGTCTGCCAGCATCGGGACTAATAATAAACAAGCCCCAGCCGTTGGTAAAACTTCCAAAAACATCGTCCCCGGGGACCTCCAGTAGGTTTCTGTCCTCATAAGACATATCGAGACGTTCGCGGATGAGATAAAAGGTACGGTTGTACACCACATCTTCAAATTGAACCAGATCATAATGAAAGGTTCCCAGGGAATCGCTGAGCATCTGGTCTGCCAGGTCCACATCATTGCGCAAGAGGGCGGTAAAGATGTTGCGCCAGTGTACCAGCGTATAAGTAAAATCCGGGATTATGCGATAGTTGCCAAAACCATTGTTTTGAACATCCACCCAGTCTGGGCCGTAATCATTGTATCCCTCATCAGCGATGCCTTCTGAGACGTGGCTGACATAATTGTCGTAAGCCGTCCCTGGAGATATCCCGCCAATAAATTCCATGAGATCTCCTGACTCATAGACTACTTCAGCCTTCCCGCTTAGCGCCAGGACAAGCGAAACTAAAATCAGAATGAGAGGATGTCGATTGATGCTGTTCACAAGGCCTGAAAATTAAGCAATTATTGTCTGGATAGATACTGACAATATCTAACAAATTTAAGTGGTTAGGAATAGGGTTAACCTGCCTGCCACTTTGCAATTTCCCTTCTTGCGACATGGTTCACTGGCTAAGTTAGGGCGACTTTTTCTGAGAAGATGTCGCTTTACAAGGGGGTTTCTCCGATTATACTGTAATGATGACAATATATGTAACGTTAAGCCCTTAAAATTAAGGAGATAAATGATGAAACACGAATTACCAGCCCTACCATTTGCTCAAGACGCTTTGGCTCCAGTGATCTCAGCAGAGACCCTGGATTATCACTATGGCAAGCACCACAATGCCTATGTCACAAATCTGAATAATCTGACTCCTGGAACTGAGTTCGAAAACTCAAGTCTGGAAGAAATTATTATGAAAGCCTCAGGGGGTATTTTCAACAATGCTGCCCAGGTCTGGAATCACACTTTTTACTGGAATTGCTTATCGCCAAATGGTGGCGGCGCTCCTTCAGGCGATCTTGGCGCAGCTATGGATGCTGCCTTTGGTTCCTTTGATAACTTCAAGGCCGAGTTCTCCAAAGCTGCTGCAACCAATTTTGGATCAGGTTGGACCTGGTTGGTCAAGAATGCTGATGGTTCACTGGCCATCGCTTCAACATCAAACGCAGGAACACCCATGACCAGCGGACAGACAGCCCTGCTTACAGTGGATGTCTGGGAGCATGCCTACTATGTTGACTATCGCAATGCCCGTCCAAAATACCTGGAAGAAATCTGGAAGATTTTCAACTGGGATTTTGTTGCAGAGCAATTTGCCAAATAGTTAACTGTTTAACAGTTTGATCAAGGGGTCGGTTCGCCGGCCCTTTTTTGTTCACCCTGGGTGAACAAAATGTTTTTTTATCCTCAGGGCCAGGATTGGCTGAGCGTCGTTACACTCCCTCGCCTTACTGCGTTTCGAATCCTGGCCTTGATTACCCCATACCCAAATCCCACCATGAATCATTTAAATTTGAAAACATGTCCATGATCAACAAAACAATATTTATTGTCCTCCAAACCGTGATGTTTTTGCTGTTTGAGGATATAATTGATGTGATTCTCAAAATCCCGGTGACTTGTGATCAGGTGGGAGTGATATGATTTTTGCCAACGGAAATTGTTGGTTGTCACCAGGCGACGATTCGAATCGTCGCCTGGTGGTACATCGTTACCCGGATATACTGTATTACTCAGGGCCTCTTGGAACAGGAGTTGATTTACCTGCCTGGAAAATTGCCGTTTCCACGATCCCATAAAATCCGAGATTGTCCCCTTCTTGCCAATCTGGACAATCAAGTGGACATGATCAGGATTGATTTTATACGCAATGATTGTGCTCGAGTGGATTCGAGCGGAAAAATACAAGACATGCTCCAGAAGGTGTCCATAGTCAAGTCTGTTAAGAACAGCAAACCCTTCACACACGTTGGTGGTAATAAAATAATAGCCAAATGGGCGATAAGGGCGTCGTCGTGAATTACGATGCATGGGAAAAACTTTCTGTTTGGGGGTTGGGTGAAAAATAATTTAAAAAGAGAATAAAGAAATCATTTTACCACGCGAGGATTATAATCATCGCTGGATATCTCATATCAACTCGTCCCAGAAGTCCAAGCAAAACCTTGTTGGAATATCATTTCAGTGCATATTTTGAGGTCGATATTGTTAAAGGGGTTTCGCATGCGTTTTACTGCAAAGATAATACTTGGTTTGATTCTGATTTGGTCCGGCTTGTTTGGGAAAAGTGTCCAATACACCCTTTCAATGTCAGAACCCCACACCCATCTCTTTGAAGTTGAGATGCGGCTTGAAGGAGCTAAAGGCACTGAGGTGGTGGCTCTCCCAGTCTGGACACCCGGCTCTTATCTGGTGCGAGAATATGCCAGGAATGTCCAGGATATCAGTGCCCGCAGTGCAGATGATACCATGTTAAAGATCAAAAAGATTGACAAGAATCACTGGCAGGTGAAGGGCAAGGGTAGTCAGGATATCATTGTGACCTATCGCGTCTACGCCTTTGAACATAGTGTTCGAACCAGTTTTCTCAATGCCGACCATGCACTGGTCGTCCCAGCCAGCGTCCTCATGTACTGGGAGAAGAACCTGCAGCGGAAACATCATCTGCATATCAATATGCCGGAAAGATGGTCAGAGATCACCACGGCCCTGGAACCTTTCAATCAACCCGGGAATGTGGATTTCATTGCGAAGGATTATGATGAGTTGGTTGACTCTCCCCTGGAGTTGGGAAACCAGCATATCGTAAACTTTGAGGTTTTGGGAAAACCCCATGTCATGGCATTGTACGGTGCCAGCAATTATGCTGATTCAGTTTTGGTCAGTGATTTTACAAAGATCATTGAAGCAGAGGCTAAAATATTCGGTGGTCTACCTTATGATCATTACAGCTTCATTTTTCATGTAGAAGAAGGTCGCGGGGGTCTGGAACACGCCAACTCCTCCGTTAATTTTATCCGACGCTGGTCCTTCAATGATGATGAACGCTATAAAAGTTTTCTGTCACTGGTGGCCCACGAATTTTTCCACACCTGGAACGTAAAACGTCTCGCCCCCCAGGGTGTCGCCAGTTTTGACTATGACCAGGAAAATTATCTGGATGAGCTCTGGATGGCTGAGGGCTTCACCAGCTATTATGATGAACTCATTTTGCAACGCATTGGACATGTGGACAAAGCAGCCTATCTGGACGTATTGAAAGATGAGATTAACACCCTGGAATCCCGGCCCGGGAAACATCACCAGTCCGTGGCTGAGTCCAGTTTTGATGCCTGGATAAAATATTATCGATCAAACGAGCACTCCAGCAATTCAACCATATCCTATTATAACAAGGGTCATCTGCTGGGGCTGCTGCTGGATATCAAGATCATTGCTGCTATGGAGGGTAAGTCCAGCCTGGATGATGTCATGTTCAGGTTGAATCGCGATTTTGCCCAGCAGCAGAAGGGCTACACCAGTGATGATGTTCGCAAAGTCTGCGAGGCTGTCAGTGGGTTGAATTTGACCACCTTTTTCGATGATTTTATATTTGGTGTAGAGCCCCTGCCCTATGACGAGGTTTTTGCTCTGGCGGGATTAGATTTGGATTCCACCACAGAAAAGAGTTCCTATCATGGAGCAACCCTGCGCGACAGAAGCGGTGGCATCATGATCACCTCTGTTGTCGAAAATTCTCCCGCCTGGGATGCCGGTCTCAATGTCCATGATGAGCTGGTGGCCATCGATGGTTTCAGGGTGAAAAGCGCAACTCCAGACTACTTTAAAGAAAAGGTCCCAGGTGACAGGATCATCTGCACCGTGAGCCGCAATGGCATTCTGGTGGATATTCATCTCACAGTGGGTTTTAAACCGACAGAAATCTCAGAACTCAAACAGATCGAGGAACCCAGTGATACCCAAAAGCTGGTTTTTGAGAAGTGGTTGGGACTATCCTGGGAAGACGAAGTTAAAGAGTAGTCTGTAAAGGGTTAGGCCACAGTGGCTCTACCACCGGATTTTCTAAAAACACTAAATTCCCTCCAAATGTTCCATTTGTGATAGGATTTGCACCCTCTGTGCAAGTCCAGCCCATGAAAAATCCTTAAACTAGAGCAGAATCCTGGGAAAATTTGCTGGTTAGCAATGAGTCCATTATATTCTGTGCATGCCAAGCTGATCCACCATCTGTATGTATTCCTTCTGATTCGTTGAGCTGATTGAAATCTTAGTTAGAGGGGAATATTATGAAAAATGCATTACTTTTAAACCTGGTGATTACTTCAGGGCTTCTAGCAACCATCATCAATGTTCCGGCCGATTCACCCAGTATTCAGTCGGGTATTGATAACGCCACTGATGGTGATACGGTTTTGGTAGCACCTGGAGAATATCTCGAGAACATAAATTTTGACGGGAAGGCAGTATTTCTTTCAAGTCACTTTGCCCTGGATCAGGATACATCACATATTAGTGGTACTATCATCGATGGAAGCTCAGCCAACGCATCTGTGGTCACCATCACATCACGCACAGATACAGCCGCCGTCCTCAATGGTTTTACTATTACTGGGGGGAGTGGAAACTACGTCTCAAGCTGGGCCGGTCTTGCAGGTGCCGGTCCGCCTGTATTGGGCGGAGGTGTCTTTGTATTAGGTGGAGCAAAAATCACAAATAACCACATTATCGATAATCACATACTGCGCAGTAGCGAGATAGATGGTGCAGGTATTTTTATTCATTCAGGATCATCGGCCACGTGGGACATTGGAACTGTTGTCGTAAACAATAACCTAATTGCGAACAATAGTCTTGTGGGTGAATCACTCCTTTTTGGGGCTGGTGTTTCTCTCTCGGGAGAGGGAAGTATAAGGATAAGCAATAATCTGATTTCACATAACTCGGTGATTGGACATTCAACAGTAGTCGGAGGTGGTATCTCTATATTTGTTACCCGGAATGTAGTCCTGAGTGGCAATACTATAAATTCAAATACGGTGAATGCAGTTAATGATATAGATCGTATTTCTGGCGGTGGCGGCATCTTTATTTTCGCGAACAGTCCGATCTTATACAATAATCTCATAACTGAAAATGCAGCGCCCCATGGTGGCGGAATAGCCGCTTGGGGTAATCATGTAGGCTTTAATTTCCGATTAATTAATAGTACCATTGCCAATAATCACGCAAGCAGAAAGGGTGGTGGCCTATTTTTAACCAACGGGCACTGTACGGCAGTTAACAATATAGTTTGGGGTAATACGGCACTTACAGATCTGGGTATCTATATCAGAGGTAATCTCAATATCAGCTATTCCATTACTCAGGAAACATTTCCAGGTGATGGAAACCTCCAAACTGACCCACTGTTTGAAAATGAAATATTCCATCTGAGCAGTGCAAGTCCAGCCATTGACGCTGGTAATCCGGGTCCTGGATATAATGATTGTTTTGACCCCGCCAACCCGACTCAACCGTTGTGGCCAGCTATGGGTACCCTAAATGCCGATATGGGAGCTTATGGTGGGAATGATACCGTGCAAGTAGACATAGAGGACTATTTAATTCTAGAAAATTTTCAGTATGAAGTACATGGAGATATGCACTATCGCTTTGCCCTCCCCCTGGATTTTGATAGTGACTCGCTTTATCCACTAAGTGTTGTTTTGCATGGATCTGGTCAGTGGGGCTCAGACAATGAATGGCAGCTGTATGAGGGATTGCCATGGCGAGCAAACGCCGAACACTACGGATATAATGAATTCACAATCGTACCTCAGGCTCCCACTCAGGATTGGGGAGAGAATAACATAGCCACAGTCCATGAAATCATCAGAAGTGTCATCGATGAATACCCGGTTGACACGACACGTATTGTGGTCACTGGATGGTCAATGGGGGGTGGCGGAACCTGGCGGATGCTGAACCATACCCCGGATCTTTTTGCTGCGGCTGTAACTGTGAGTACTGTCAGCGGGTATCAATCTGGGACCAAACACGTTCCTGCCTGGATGTTTCATGGGTCTGAAGATTCTGGCGTTAGTTATTCGTTAGGCCGCATTGCTTTTTATGAGAGCACTGGGCTAACCACGGTTTATGCTGAAGACTCAACCAACACACAACTCCTTGATGCAATCAACAACAATGCGAGAGTTATTTATTCAGAATTTGCTGGGGCGGATCACATCATAGTCAAACATGCTTATGATAATTATTTCTTGTTTGAATGGCTAAAAAAGCAATCTCGCAGATTAGTCTACCCCACAGAAAGCTATGTCAGCTATATAAATGAAGATTCACTTCACTTCATTTCTACAATTATAAACCCACACGAGTTTTCATTTGAGCATACCGTAAGAGTTGAGAACTGGGGCTTTGACCATATCGATGATTTCATGCTATATGATGACGGTCAACATGGTGACAGTCTAGCTCAAGATGGTATTTGGGGGAACTATGTGGAGATGCCTGCGCCAATTGATAAATATAGAATAGGTATTGAGATCAGAAATATGGAGACTGAACAGGATTTTAATTTTCAGGATCTTGTCCATTTTACGAACATTGGACCCTTGTCTTTCGAATCCACGGAGCAACTCCATCCAGCAAATGGAGCTATCCCAGCAAACAGCAGTATCTACTTTAATCTGAGTGTCCAGAATCTAGGATCGACCACAGCAGAAGATATAACTGTTGAGATAGAAGATGCTGACACAAATGCTGTGATAAATGGTGGCTATTCAACTTCAATGGTAGAGGAAATTCCCCCAGGAGGTGTGGGGCAGACATTATCCTATCTCGGTGTGCGCACTGCCGCGGATATAATGGACGGGACGCCTATTTATTTTAATGTTCTCATAAAATCTGGAGGGGTCCCCTTCTGGGAAGACACAGGTGTTTTGCTGGGCTATGTTGGAATTGATGAAAACGACCAACAAATTCCGATCGCCTATGATTTAAAACAGAATTTTCCCAACCCCTTCAACCCTGTCACAACCATCAGCTATGATTTGCCTGAAAAATCAGAAATAGCGCTGACAATCTTTGACATTACCGGGCGTGAAGTAATCATTCTTGACCAAGCTGACAAACCTCCAGGGGGCTACGAAGTTCAGTGGGGCGGGGTGGATCAGGCAGCTAACCCAGTAAGTACGGGTGTGTATTTCTGTCGATTGCAGACAGGATCATATAGCAAGACCATCAAGATGGTGTATTTGCGATGATCTAAATGCACAATCGGATACCGCCTGTTTCACTAAACTGTAACTAACTGACCCATAGCGACATACGAAACATAGCCATTTGACTCTTAATCAACTGGTCTTTGTGGAAAATAAAAACCCGGAGAAGCCCCCGGGTTTTTTGTTTCATTTGCTGAAAATTATTACTCGGACCAGGCTGTAGCTATCTGACTTCCCCGGTGGGCATAATCTATGGCTTCACCGAGAATTCGTGCTGCTTCCTGTGGGGCATGAAACCCCATGGAGTTTTCAGCCGCGATAAAATCTAAACGCCACTGAGCCTTTCTTTGCAGATCTAAACTTGGCTGAAGATCTGATTCTGTTGCACCTCTTGATTTGGCATCAGCAATGGCATCCAGCTGCCCCATGAGCGCAGCGCCAGCCCTTTGAAGAAGTTCAAAGTTTCGTTCCTGAATATGGTCCACCCGTTCCAGTAACTCGGCCTCAGAGAAGCGATGACAGGTCTGGCAGGCACGATTTACATTGAGGAGGGGACTGCGAACCCAGTGATCAGAAATTTTACTGGCACCATCCCGCATATAGGGCATATGACAATCAGCACAGGCAACCCCACTTCTGGCATGTAGACCCTGACTCCAAAGCTCAAATTCAGGGTGCTGGGCTTTCAGGATTTTTGCACCGGATTCAGCATGGGTATAATCATAAAACTGATCGCCATTTGGGAAGGTCAGATTATCCCAAAAACTTTCAACCTGTTCAACCTTCAAACCTTCTCCCCAGGGAAAAGTAAGGGTCATATTACTACCACAATAATACTCGACATGACACTGTCCGCAAACATAGGACCGCAATTCACCTCGACTGGCATCCAGATTTGGATCGTAAGGTTTGTTTTTTGACCCAGCACGCCACCGCTCAATGGATTGGAGGTGTGGAACGGGAACATCAGACTCAGCCAAGGCTTGTATGCCCAGGATAAATCCAGGTCTGGTTACCCTGATTTCCATGGTCTTGGGTGAATGACAATCCACACAGGAAACAGGGTGAGCGTTGCCGTTCTCCTCCAATAATTGGTATAGTTCCTGATAGGAGTATTTGTTTGTTCCTTCAAATCCTTTCATGGCATCTCCATCACCCAACTCCCGATAAAGCGGCATGAGCGAGGCATGACAATGCAGGCAGGAGCCAGATTGTGGCTTGGTCTGCCGCTCTGTCTCCGCTTGATCTTGAAGCATATAGGCATGTCCCCTGCGATCCCTGTAATCAATGGAAAATGCATAGCCCTTAAACATGCGTTTCAACCAGGGGTCCCTTTCAATCTTTTGTTCAGGCAGGGCTTCACTGCCTCCATGACCACCAAAACGGGTTCTGGTTGATAATGCGGTTTTCATGTAGCCATCATATTGGCGTGGCCAGTTCGCTTTCCAGGTCTCAGGGTCGGTGTCATTCTCGCCAACCTCAACCAGGCGCTCATAGTTCTTAGTGGCCTCTGTTTTTCGCTCTACCATGTTCACCAATAAGGCCGTGATCGTTGCAGTCATTGCGATGACCACGACAATCAAGATGGCCAGGGTCGGTTTGGACTTTGCAAGCCTGTTCATTCTTCTCGCTCCCCATATTCGTTATTGAGTAAGGGTCCGCCAAGACCCACTCTATCACCGTGACCCACAGAGGAGTGACAGTGCACACATTGTATGTTCTCATTTTTATAATGTTGATCATCAGCGATTTCAGCCACCATCGCAGCATGACATTGGACGCAATTCTCTTGAAGAATCTGGCTGTTCTTGGAGGTAATCATGATTGGTTCATGAAAATTTTGGAGTGTAAAAGCTTTTGAATGGTTGTAGCCATTTTCAGCCTTGGCTATATATTTTCCAATAAAAGCATGAGGTAAATGACAATCGACGCAGGTTGCAGCAGTATGATGACTGGCCTTCTGCCAGGAGTCAAATTGGGCTCGCATGATGTGGCAATTCATACAGGCTTCTGGATTCTTACTAAAGTAGGACAACCCTTCACCATAGTTAAAAGTGTAGGCTCCGAGCCCTACGAAAAGCGCCAGAATTACACCGAGCAAATAAAGGGATTTGGACATATCAACACCTGTCATATGGTTTTTCTACTAGCTCTAGTTGATCTAATAATCTACATGGGATATACATGCTAAACCAGGGTGGAAGTACTCTAGAGAAAACTAAAAAAATAAATGAGCGGTGTAGGCACGAATCCTTTTATAATAAAAAAACCCCAGGAATTTCCCGGGGTTCTAATTCTAATCCACGCTAAAGTTTAGTAGCGAGGAGTCTGACGGCTACGCTTGGCTGCCTTGGCGCGACGTAGACGTCGCTCTTCGGTTGGCTTGAGGTAGAAGGAGTTCTTCTTAACATCTTTCAGAATACCAGCTTTCTCGTACTTTTTCTTAAAACGTCTCAGTGCCTTTTCAAACGGCTCATCTCGTTTAACAGTTACCATTACTGACATAGTGCGAATTCACCTCCTCTCAAATTAACCTAGATAGGTCTGCAGTTTACGACTACGGGATTTGTGCTGGAGACGCTTGATGGCCTTCTCCTTGATCTGACGTACACGTTCCCGTGTCAGATTAAATTCTTCCCCAATTTCATTGAGGGTTAATGCATATTCACGATCAATGCCGAAGTACATGCGGATAACTTCCCGCTCTCTATCTTTCAGAGTGTCCAGGGCAGATCGAATTTCTTTTTTTAATGAATCAGACATGAGATCGAAATCAGGAGCATCCTGATGCTCATCCTCAATCACATCCATGAGTGAATTTTTTTCTTCTTCCTGGAAAGGTGCATCCAGGGAATGGTGGCGCTTGGAGATACGAATGGCATCGGCCACTTCTTCAGGGGCCATGTCCAGTTCCTTGGCAATTTCACGCTCGGTAGGTGTTCGTTCCAGTTTCTGCTCAAGACGATCAGAAGTTTTTGAAATCTTGGAAATGGTACCGACACGATTCAAGGGAAGACGAACAATACGTGAATGCTCTGCCAGTGCCTGGAGAATGGATTGACGAATCCACCAGACAGCATAGGAGATAAATTTAAAACCACGGGTCTCATCAAAACGCTCAGCAGCCTTGATCAAACCAAGGTTGCCCTCATTGATGAGGTCAGTCAGCGGCAAACCCTGACCCTGATAATCTTTGGCCACAGAGACCACAAAACGAAGGTTCGCTTCAGTTAATTTTTTTAGTGCAAGACGGTCACCCTGCTTGACCCTCTGGGCCAGAGAAATCTCATCTTTTGGATCCAGCGGTTCATATTGACCAATTTCCTCAAGATACTTACTGAGGCTGCGATTTGTGTCTCCACCGATCCTTTTAACTTTTTTAGCCATAGGCTCCTTCCGTTGCTGCTTTGATCGCAATTGATACAAAGCCAGCGAAATTAATTTTAACCCCCACACCTGTCAAGGGATAAGGACACTTTAATTGGATACCCTGATTCCGATATAAAGCCCAGTTAAAGAGTTTTGTCTGATACATTTGATCAAAAAAGTTTGTGGGTTCACGATATCTGATTATCAGCGATCTTTAGATGAACAGTTTCCTTTCTGTTAAGTAATATGTCTCATAAG